>JBDSGC010000026.1:0-3258 GCA_039919215.1 Thermoanaerobaculia bacterium
TAGCCAATGCGCCAGAGCATGAAATCGGTGTTCGACTTCAATCCGATCGTCGAGTAGGGAAGGATCATCATCGGCCCGGTGTAGCGGTGAACGATCTCCGCGAATTCACGCGAGGCCTGCTCTTTCAATTCGCGGCTCTCGTGGCGCAGCGCACGGTCGGCGCGGAAGAAAAGGAAGTTGACGAACTGGCGTCGGATGGCTGGCGCCTCGGGTGATGCAGGTCTCGTTTGTGGCTCGGCGGTGGTGGTCATGATGCCGGGATTGTAGCGCGGCCTCCCGATTGGAGGGATCAACCGACAGGCATCTGATTTAGCATGCGGAGCGTGAACCGTCCCGCTCCGGCGCCAGCGCCTCCCACCGCCAACGCGCGGTCCTATCAGCAGCTTCTGACCAAGCTGATGCGCCATGGCGCATACCCGCAACTGCGGAAGATCGTCGACAAGACCATGGCCGCGGACATCGCACCGGCGTTGCCACTGCTGCTGGAAGACGACCGGAATCGCGTCCTATCGCTGCTCATCGAAGCCGGGAAAGCGGCGCGTGCGATTCTCTCGCTGGACGACTCCGATCTCGCGGAAATGGTCGACGCCGTCGACGATCCCACCCTCGCTGCCATCTGCAGTTCGTCGGCTCCCGACGACGCTGCCGATCTTCTCGACTCTCTCGACGAGGAGCGCCGCCAGCGCATCTTCGGCCTCCTCGGCGCTGCTCAGGGGGCCAAACTGGAGTCCCTGCTGGAGGGAGAGGAAGAGACCGCCGGCTCCCTGATGACCACGCAGTACCTGGCACTCGATGTGGACCTGACCGTCGGACAGGCCATCGAGGCCATCCGGCAGTATCCGAGCAAGGACTCGTTCTTCTACGTCTATTGCACCGACGGCGACGGTCATCTGGACGGGGTGCTCTCACTGCGCAGCCTCATCCTGGCCCCTCCCCTTGCTCTCCTGCGCGACACCATGGTGCAAAGCGTGGTGCGCTGCCAGATCGACGCGGAGCCCGAAGAAGTCGCCCAGATTGTTTCCAAGTACGACTTGCTGTCCGTTCCGGTGGTCGACCGGCAGAACCGCCTGGTCGGCGTGGTCACCGTCGACGACGTCATCGACGTCATCCAGGAGCAGGCCGAAGAAGATCTTCTCCATCTCGCCGGCGTCGCCGCGGCCGAGCGGGTGAGCACTCCCGGGATTCAGTCGTTCCGCATGCGCTTTCCCTGGCTGGCCATCAACCTGGCCACCGCCTTTCTGGCGTCCTGGGTGGTCAGCATGTTTCAGGGAACCATCGCCAAGTGGGCTGCGCTCGCCGTGTTCATGCCCATCGTTGCGGGGATGGGTGGAAACGCCGGCACGCAGACGCTCACTGTGTTCGTGCGCGGTCTCGCGCTCGGCGAGGTCGACTGGTCGACCGGCTGGCGGCCGATCTGGAAGGAAGTCTTCGTCGGCTTCTTCAATGGTGCGGCCAATGGGCTGCTCACCTCGGTCGTCGTCGGTTTCTGGACCGGAGACTGGATCCTGGCCACGATCCTTCTGCTGGCCATGACCTTCAATCTGGTCATCGCAGGATTTGCTGGAGGCTTGGTTCCTCTGCTCCTGGAGAAGCTCGGCTTCGATCCGGCCATCGCATCCTCGATCTTCGTGACGACATTCACCGACGTGGGAGGCTTCTTCTCCTTCCTCGGTCTGGCCAGCCTGGCCCTGCGCTATCTTGGGCGCGGTTGAGCGCCTCGATTGCTTGATGGCGCAGGCGACATTTCTGTATTTCTCGGTTGGAATCCTTAGTTTCACGGGCCCCGTGGCCTCGTCCCGGCGCGGCCTTTTCCAGAGGAGCGGTGCAAAATTCTCTGTGGAAACTTGGTTCGTCGCTTCACAAAGTGCACAAGAGGTGCTGCTATTTCGCGCTTCGACGAACTTAACTAGTTACAGAAAGAATGGTTTAGCAGAATTCGCCCAACTCATTGTGCAAATCGCTGCAAGCGGCCGGTTTTTTGCGATTCCGTGAGTTTTTCACAGGCTTTTCCGCAGCGTTTTCCGCAGTTTCTGTGTAAAGCCCGGATCACCCTCCCGGATCAGCCGAGGCTGTGCCCCGGTAAAGTCCACAATCGCCGAAGCTTTCGCCTCGCGCACACCGCCATCAACGATCGCGTCGAGCGCGGATTGCAGGTTGTCCGGAAGCTGCGATGGAGAAGTTATCGGAAGTTCTCCGCTTGGATTCGCGCTCGTGGAGACGAGAGGTCCGGTGAGCTCGAGCAGATCGCGCAGCCATCGACTGTCGGGTACGCGAACCGCCAGTGGAGTGCTGCTTGTTCTTGGAAGGATTGCTGTGAGCGGAGCGGGCCACAGGCTCTCGAGCACTTCCGGGATGAGGAGATCAAGCTTTCCGAGCTGGACGAGGTTGGCCGCGATGATGACGAATGGTTTGTCCTCCGGTCGTCCCTTGATCCGAGCGATCCTCTCGTTGATCGCGGGATTGCCGGCCAGACCATGGAGACCATAGATGGTGTCCGTCGGCATCAGAACCACGCCTCGCGCTTTCAGGATTGTGGCAACGGCTGCAAGGATCTCCTCCGACGGTTCGCCGTCCACCTGCCACAGTCTCATCGCCGCGCTTTCGCCGGCTTCAGCCGAGCCGCGTCGAGTAGCTCCCGCGCGTGCAGGACTGCCGACGCCGGGATCGACTCGCCTCCGAGCATTCGGGCCACTTCCTGGACGCGGTCCTCGGTTTCGTCGAGCCGGCGAATGCGGGCGCGGGTGTGACCGGCGGCATCCTCCTTCCACACGAAGAAGTGGGTGGTCCCGAAGCTGGCGATCTGGGGAAGATGTGTCACGCAGATGACCTGGTTGCGTGCCGCCAGTTCCTGAAGCTTGCGGCCCACCACCTCGGCCACCCTTCCTCCGATTCCGGCATCGATCTCGTCGAAGACCAGAGTGGCGGAAGCGGTGTCGTCAGACGATTTGAACAGGGCGGCGGCGATGGCCAGCTGGATGCGGGAGAGCTCGCCACCCGATGCGATTCTCTGCATGGCCTTCGGTTCTTCGCCTCGGTTCGGAGCGATGAGAATCTCGATGCGGTCGAAGCCATCAGCGCCGAAGGCCAAGGGCTGATCGTCGATGCTCAGTCGTGAATCCGTTGCCGGCGCGGTGCTGACCGCGATGCGCACGGTGGTGCGTTCCATGGCCAGATCGTTCAACTCCGCCTGGATCGACGCCTGGAAGACTGTGGCCGCCTTCTTCCGCGATGCGGAGAGCGCTGCCGCGGCCGTCTGGA
>JBDSGC010000027.1:0-4728 GCA_039919215.1 Thermoanaerobaculia bacterium
CAGAACGGCGAGACGTTCAGCGGCACGCGGAGCGTCGTGGCCACGCTGAACAGTGCGAAGAGAAGCAGCGGATCCTGGCGACGCTTGCGGAGAAGCGCGAGGAGGATGATCCACTCCAGAAGACCCCAGGCGCGCAGAAACCCATGACTGGCTCCCACCACGCTGAGCAACAGCACCAGCGGCACAGTCCACAGCAGCCGGTTCAGTCGAATGGCAAAAATGATTGCGGCGATGAGGGCCATGCCGGCCAGAGCCTGGCCCAGGTTCATGGCCCACTCAGCTTGTCCTGAAACCACGCTGAAGAATCGCCGCGCCGTTGCCCCTTCGGTCAACGACGAGGCGAACAGGTTCCCGCGCAGCCAGTTCGTATCGCGAAAGTAGGCGGCCACTCCGGCGAGGCTCGAGGCTGCGGCAGCGACGAAGCCGGATAGCTGGCGCCAGGAGAGGCGCCGAATGGCAAAGAGAACCGCTACGATCAGCAGCGCAGCGATCGCATATTCGATCTTGCACCACCCCGCCAGCAGCAGCGCCACGAGCGAAATCACGTTGCGTCCATGAACGAATCCCGCCAGCGCTGTGACCAGGAAGACCATGCCCAGGGTCGAGGCATAGCTGTACGGGAAGATGAAGTTTGCGCCCCACGTGGTCGCGCCGCAGAAGCTCAGCGATACGAAGAAAAGCGAAGCCACGAATGCGGCGAGCACGCCGGCCACGCTGCGAAGCGAAACCCACAGGCCGGCGACGACCGCTGTTGATTGCGCGATCCCGATTGCCGTGTACGCCGCCAGCGAATGGCCGATGCAGGCGGTGATGGCAGCAAGCAGGTAGGGGGCCAGCGGCGGATATTGATAGCGGATGTCGCGATACAGCTTTGCGCCGCGCAGGAGTTGTTCGGGGATGTAGAGATCGCGCCCGGTGTCCACGATCGGATCGAGCCAGCGGTTCCACGACTGCGCCGCGGCGATGGCCGCCACGACCGCCACCACGAAAAGCAGCAGTGGTTCCAGCCAGCGGGGCCGGAGATCCGCTGCGGTCGCATCGGGATCCGGGACCGGAGCGGCGGCGAACTGGTGATCGATCGTCGCGCTCACATCGCCCTCGCGCTTCCCTCTCAGGCGCCAGCGTCGCGCATCGAGTCGGGATCGACCTTCATGGACAGGCACCACTGGCGATAAACGATCGGTGAGATCTCCGACGGCGTGATCTCGCTGCGGCCGCCCCAGAACACGTTGGTGTAGAGGATGGGGATGCCGATTTCGCCGAGGTGCTGGTCGATGGCCTGTTTGTGCTCGAGGACCTTTTCGCGCTCGGTGCCATGCGCCACCGCCATGATGTTCACGTCACGGAACTCAGGGCCGCCCTCGCGCCAGTAGCAATGCGTCAGGATGTGGAAGCGGCCGATCTCCCGGCCTGCCTCGAGCTCCCTTCCTTTGGGGACGGCCCAGTGGAACAGGGCGTTGAACCGCGTCACCCGCTCGCCGGTCTGCAGCGGCTTTACGTGCTCGAGGAAGGTCGAGAAGCGACCGATGACGCCGCGGCGATTGAGCGCCTCCGCCATCTCGAAGAAGTTCTCCAGCGGTACGTCCGCCTCCGCCGCGCGCGCGCGCCAGAGATCGCGGACCAGCTCTTCCGGCGCGAACTCACGCTTCAACGCCGTGAGCACCCGCCATTCGAGATCGTTCAGCTCTGCTTTCGTGGTGTCCTTCACAACAGCCAGGTCCTCCGACTTGCTGCCCGGCTCCATCCCTTTGCGCCGGGTGTGGCCGACGCCTAGGGCGAAGATGCGGTGCGCAGGCATGACCCGGAAGCGCTCCGCGCCGGTGAGGCGCGACAGAAGCTGGCAGTGCCGCTCGATCGAATAGCCCTGCGGAACCTTGACGGTCGTCCAGAGCCGGTAGTTCGATCCAGGAGTCGCCGCATCGGTGGAGCGGATGACAATGTGCCCGGAGAAGGGATCCTCTTTCGACATGAAATCGAAGGCAGAATCAATCTTGTCGGCAGGGAGCTGCCAGGCCACCAGGGCACCTTCTGCCAGGTTGGTGGCCATCAGCGTCTGGCGGACGCGGCGGATGGTGCCCGCCCGGACCATGGCCCGGATGCGCTCGAGGACAGTCGCCTCTTCCACCCCCGACTGCTCCGCGATCATGCCAATCGGATCGCGCACAAATCCCTCGATCCGATCCTCGGAAACCGCCAGGATCTGAGCGTTGACGGGATCGGTATGAGCGATGGGAAGATCAGCGACCGGCATGGGCGCTCGAAGATAACACCCGTGGAGGAAAGCAGAAACCAGAAACCAGAAGCAGAAACCGAAGGCAGTGGGCAGGTTCCGACACGAGGTTCCAGGCGAGCTCTTCCTGGCTTGGGGTACTGATGGCCTTCCACGATGCCTTCTGCCTTCTGATTTCTGGTTTCTGCTTTCTGCTTTCCCCGCCCGTTTGACAACCCCCCACCTCTGTCTTAGTCTCACCGCTCCTGGAGTGATTTGGGGCGCCGCTTGCAACCAGGTTAAAAAAAGCTAAAGAGCCGGCAGTCGCATCCGCATTTCGACTCGAAATGGCCCCGCATTGCGCGGGGCTTTTTGTTTTTCTGCCGGGAGACTCCATGAGCGAAAACAGCGATCCATCATCAAAGCTCATCGAGGCATTGCAGCGTCGCATCCTGATCATCGACGGTGCCATGGGCACGATGATCCAGCGCTACCGCCTGGAAGAGGCTGACTATCGCGGCGAGCGTTTCGCTGACCATCCTCGCGATCTGAAGGGCAACAACGACCTGCTCAGTCTCACCCGTCCCGACGTGATCGAGGAGATCCACCGCCAGTACCTCGAAGCGGGCGCGGACATCATCGAGACGAACACCTTCAACGCCCAGTCGATCTCCATGGCCGACTACGGCTTCGAAGAGCAGGTCTACGAAATGAACTTCGCGTCGGCCTCCATTGCCCGTCGGGCCGCCGACGCCTTTTCAACGCCGGAACGTCCACGCTTCGTGGCCGGCGCCATCGGCCCGACGAACCGCACCGCTTCGCTCTCGCCCGACGTCAACGATCCCGCCTTTCGCAGCGTGACTTTTGATCAACTGGTGACGGCGTACAAGGAGCAGGTTCGTGGTCTCGTCGACGGCGGCGTGGACATCCTGCTTCCGGAGACGACGTTCGACACGCTGAATCTGAAAGCAGCCATCGTGGCCATCGAAGAGTTTTTCGAGGAGCGCGGAATCCGCTTGCCGCTGATGCTGTCGGTGACCATCACCGATGCTTCCGGCAGGACGCTGAGCGGGCAGACGGTCGAGGCGTTCTGGGATTCGGTGATGCGCGCGCCGGCGATCTCGGTCGGAATCAACTGCGCACTCGGCGCGAGCGAGATGCGGCCCTACGTCGAGGAGCTCTCCACGATCGCGCCCGTGTTCACCTCCTGCTATCCGAACGCCGGCCTGCCCAACGCGCTCGGCGAGTACGACGAGACGCCGGAGTCGATGTCGGCTCTGGTCGGCGACTTCGCCCGCAGCGGCTGGATCAACATCATCGGGGGCTGTTGCGGGACCACCCCCGATCACATCCGCGCCATCGCCGAGGTGGTGAAAGACGTTCCGCCGCGCGTAGTGCCGGTGATCGAGCCACACCTGCGACTGAGCGGCCTGGAGCCGCTGACGGTCACCCCCGAATCAAACTTCATCATGGTCGGCGAGCGCACCAATGTGACGGGCTCGCCGAAGTTCGCGCAGCTCATCAAGGCGGGCGATCTCGATGGAGCGCTCAAGATCGCGCGGCAGCAGATCGAAGGGGGCGCCAACATCCTCGACGTCAACATGGACGAGGGTCTGCTCGACTCTGAAGCGATCATGACGCGGTTCCTGCACATGGTGGGATCGGAGCCGGACATCGCCCGGATCCCCATCATGGTCGACAGCTCGCGCTGGACGGTGCTGGAGGCGGGACTGAAGTGCCTGCAGGGCAAGGCGGTGGTGAACTCCATCTCCCTGAAGGAAGGGGAAGAGAAGTTTCGCCAGCAGGCCCAGGTCATCCGTCAGCATGGGGCTGCGGTGGTGGTCATGGCCTTCGACGAGAGCGGCCAGGCCGACTCCATCGACCGCAAAGTGGCCATCTGCTCCCGCGCCTACGACATCCTGGTGAATGAAGTCGGCTTCGATCCCACCGACATCATTTTCGATCCGAACGTGCTCACCGTGGCCACCGGAATCGAGGAGCACAACGGTTACGGGGTGGCCTTCATCGAAGCGGTCCGGCAGCTCCACGCGAAATATCCGCTGACCAGTTCCTCGGGCGGCATCAGCAACGTTTCGTTCTCTTTCCGCGGAAACAAGATCGTGCGCGAGGCCATGCACGCGGCGTTTCTCTACCACTCCATCAAGGCCGGGCTGACCATGGGCATCGTCAACGCCGGTCAGCTGGCCATCTACGAAGAGATCCCGCCGGAGTTGCTGGAGCTGGTGGAAGACGTTCTGTTGAATCGCCGTCCTGACGCAACCGAACGGCTGGTCCTGTACGCGGACCGCGTGAAAGGACAGGAGGGCGCCGTCTCGGCAAAGGAGGCGGAGGCCTGGCGCAGCGAGCCGGTGCATGGACGGCTGTCGCACGCGCTGGTCAAGGGCATCGCCGATTACGTGGAACTCGATGTAGAAGAGGCGCGGTCGAGCTATCCCAGCGCGCTCTCCATCATCGAGGGACCGCTGATGGACGGCATGAACGTCGTCGGCAATCTCTTC
>JBDSGC010000028.1:0-5669 GCA_039919215.1 Thermoanaerobaculia bacterium
GCAGGAAGCCAGAGATGCGGGGATGCCCCTCCCTCCGGTTCCGCCAGGTCCTGGCAGCCCCTCCCAACAGATCGCATCCAACGTTCTGGAGCCGGGGGCGCGAACGGCTCCCTACCTGACCGACGCGATGCTCGGCTTCATCGATCCCCTGCGCGGCGCGAGCGGGGAACTCCGGTTCGCCACCCGAACTCCCGGGACCACCATCGTCGGTGGCGCTCCCCGCGGCGCCACGGCCGTCCTGAGCGCCGGCCAGCAGCGCCAGAGCTCATCGCAATTCGCCGCTCCGGAGAAGCCCGGCGTCTACAAACTGGCCGTTCAACTCCAGCAGGCCACCCGAGAGATCCGCGATTTCAACGTCGTCACTCTGGTTCCTTTCTCCGAAAAACGTGGCGGGAAAATCGGTCTCTACTACCTAGGAAGCTGGCCGTTTGAAGGCGGCGGAACCCCTCGCACGCCTGCGTATGCCAATCCCAACGGCTTCATTGAGGTCACTCCGCAGAATGCGGACACCCCGGTCTCCGCGCATTTCAAATTGCGCAACTTCCTGACCAAGGACCAGCCCAACGTCTGGCCAAAGTACCTGCTCCTGAATCCAAAATTGCTGGACAAACTGGAGCTCACCATTCAGGAGCTCGAGGCGCACGGTCACCCGGTGCGGCAGATGCACGTCCTCAGCGGGTTCCGCACTCCCAACTACAACCATGTCGGCGGAAACACCCAGGGGCGGGCCAACCTGAGCCGCCATATGTACGGGGATGCCTCCGACATCTTCGTCGACAACGACGGAAACGGTTCCATGGACGACCTCAATCATGACGGTCGGTTGGACGTCCGTGATGCGGAAGTGATCCAGCAGGCGGTGGACAATGTGGAGCGCAAAAACCCTTCTCTGGTCGGGGGAGTTGGCGTTTATTCCGCATGTTGTGGGCACGGGCCATTTGCGCACATCGATGTACGTGGCTTCCGCGCGCGTTGGCGCGGTATCGGAAATGGGTGAGTCGTTGCGTCGGGTCTCAGTCCGGAATCATTCGGCGCAGGTGCTGGTGTAAGGAGGGTTTGTGGTCGAAGCAAACAGTTGTCCCGAGTGTGCTGGAAAACGTACGGATCTGTCGCGCGTCTGTCCCGCGTGCGGAGCGCCCCCGATTCGTGAAGGCGAGATGCGCGGGAAAGAGGAAGAGGTCCGCACCGAGGATCTCGAGCCTTACATAACGCTGCGTTACATCGCCAGATTGTTCAAGATCCTGGCGCTGCTCATGGTGGTGATGCTGATCGGGGAAGTGGTCACCGGTCTGAGCACCAACGGGGTCGCGGCCGTCATGACCCTCCTCGGTGAGGGCACCCGGCTGCTGGTTCTGGCGGGCCTGCTTTGGGGTGGAGGCGACATCACCATTCTTCTGATCGATGCCGGACACGATCTCCGCGTCGCCAGAATTCTCCTCGGTCGCATCAACGCGTCGATGCACCACAATGCCGACGCCCTGGCCGTCGGCGGCGCCTTGCCGCGGGGAGAGCGCGGAGAGCGTCGGGGCCCAGATCGGGCGTAGTAGGCCGCACAGAAGTCAAACTGACACTTCATCAGCGCGCGACCGTGAGCGTTCCGGTCGCGCTTCTTTGCTCGCGCACCGCAGGACCGTTCGGATTCGAGCGCAAACCGAGAGACAGTAGCCCCCGGCTTCAGCCCGGCTTCAGCCGGGGGAAACGTGGCAACTCACATTCGCGAGCCCGCTTCAGCGGGCGACAGAACAGCGGATTGACTCATGGTGGTTCTCCATGACGCGGAACCCTTCTGTCGCCCGCTGAAGCGGGCTTCGCGGCATCGGGTCGTGCGTTCCCCCGGCTGAAGCCGGGGGCTACTGTTCTTCTGCCGGCTTCTCCGGCTTACCCAGCACGGAAGTGCTGGACTGGAAGCCTGCGCGGTAGAAAATTCGGCGCGCTAAGATTCGATATGAGGCTCGATTTTTTCAGTTTGATGTCGGCTTCGTGGAGTGTTGCGATCGGCGCGTGACCACGCTCGCACCCGCTCGTGTGTGGCGAAAAACTTGAGCACCGCCGTTTTTTGAAAAACCGTTCTACGAACGTGATCCTGGCGGAGCCTTGGGCAACCAACGCCGCCGGCCGTGCAGGCCTAGTCTCGGGAGTGAGCCACGATGGCGCGGCTGAGCGCTTCCCGGATCTCGCGGAACACATTCTCCGGCGGAACACCGAGCTCACGATGCGTCGCGGCCCGTTTGAACAGATGCTCTGCCGACTTCTCGTCGAGGATGCGGGAGTCGATCGTTTTCGCGTTGAGTTCGCAGAACGCGAACATGGAGGCGAGCGCCACCCGGCGATTCCCGCCGCGGAAGGGGCTGTTGGTCAGCAGCGCGAAGAGGAACGCCGCAACCTTCTCCGGAAACGTGGGGTACGCCTCGCGTCCAAGCGTGGTCACCTGCGGGCGCTGCACGGCATTGAGCAGTCCGAACTGGGAATCGATGACTCCCGGATGCGCCTGACTGCCACCAAATTCTGCGCTGACCGCGCGATGAAGTTCGACGAGGTCTTGAACGCTGAGGTAGCGAATCCCGCCGTCAGTCCGTAAGACGCTTGAAAGCGGCTGGAAACTTCTTGAGAGCGCGCTTGAAACCGGCGCCGACGAGGGGGTTGGTAAAACCGACGGCCTCGACTCCGGTCGGGCGGGCGCCTTTCCCGTTATCTGCTTTGCCTGTGGTGACGACACTGGCTTTCGCGCCGGCGGATTTGACACTGCCACCTTTGGGGACGCTTTGGGCGCCGGTGGTTTTGGAGCTGGCGGTCTTGACGCTGACTGTTTTGGAGCTGCCAGCTTTGCCGCCACCTTTGGAGGAGGGGCTTTGGACGGCTTCGCTTTTTGCGCCGGCTTTGCCGCCATGGCTTTTGCCTTTGGCGCCGACTTCTTTGGAGCTGCCTTTGTTCCCTGAGGCTTTGGCTTTGGCTGAATTCGCTTTTGCTTTGTCGCCATGCTTCATTTCCAACCCTCGGGGCAGAACTGTACACGAGCTAAGTCGCTGAGTCAATGAAGTTTACGGTTTCGTGGCAGGAAAAGCGCCTTCTGTCGGGAGGCTAACTATTTGAATTCATGTGGGTTAGCGACTCACCCGGACGCCGGTGCGCTTAGTTGGCTGCTTCCGCTACGGCAGGCCCGACCGACTCCTCGAATTCAGGCTTCGGATCGTAAGCGAGGAAATCTCTGGCTTTGGAGGTCAAGGAGAAGTTTTCGCGAGGAGCGTCGGCCGTCAGGAACTCCTTGCCGACCAGGTCCAGCGCCGGTGCCTCCCCGCCTCCCGCGGGATGGCGGATGGCGGTGATGGCCGACAGCGGCAGAGTCTCGGCACTGAGGCGGCGAAACTCCTGGAGCACGCGGATTTCCTGCGGCGTCAACCCTCGAATCAGCATGCGCGGCATTCTACCCGAGAGCTTGTGAAGAAATCCCCAACCGTCATCCTGAGCCGCGCAGACGGCGAAGCTTCCCGCCCGCCACCCACGCCGCTTCTAATGAACCGTGGTGCTCAGCGAGGGGAAAGCGAACTCACGACCGCGACGTTGCAGATCCTTCGGCGTCTCCGCGCCTCAGGATGACGAAATCGTTCATCACGCCGTCAACGACGCACCGCGCCGTTCCCCAGCTCAGGATGACGGTTGGGGGATTTCTTTTACAGCTTCGAGGTGGGGATGCGGGCAGCATTCCTCCTCGTCCCACATCTTGCGGTTTCGCGCGTCGCCATGGTGTGACGCCTATAATCCGCCGCCGTGCCGCCGAAGCGTCCCACCCTGTTCATCATCGACGGTTCCAACAACGTCTATCGCTCGTACTTCGCCATCCGCGGCTTGACGAACTCGTCGGGTCTGGCCACCAACGCGGTGTACGGATTCACCCAGATGCTGCGCAAGCTGCTGAAGGATCACAACCCCGATTGCATCGCGGTGGCCTTCGACATCGGACGATCCAAAGAGCGGCACGAAGCGTTCGCCGATTACAAGAAAGACCGCAAGCCGATGCCCGACGACCTGGTCGTGCAGTTGCCACTGGTCAACGAGGTCCTGGAGGGTTTGCGGATTCCGGTCATCGGCGTCGAGGACTGGGAAGCCGACGATCTGATCGGGTCCCTGGCCTGCGCGGCGAGGGATCGCGGATACGACGTGGTGCTCGCAACTTCTGACAAAGACTTCTTCCAGCTGGTCGGCGAGAACATCCGCTTCTACCACACCGGCCGCGAGGTGCTCTACGACGCGGCGGGCGTCCAGGAAGCGTTTGGGTTGCCGCCGGAGAAGGTGGTCGACGTGATGGCCATTTGGGGCGACGCCATCGACAACATTCCCGGTGTTCCCGGCATCGGCGAGAAAGGGGCCAAGTCGCTCATCGAGCAGTTCGGATCCCTCGATGCCGTCTACGACAACCTCGACGCGGTCAAGAAGGCCTCGCAGCGCAAGACGCTGGAAGAGAACCGCGACAAGGCCTTCCTCTCGCGCGATCTGGCGACGATCAAATGCGACCTCCCGATCACCATCGACTTCGCGACGCTGACGCGGCAGGAGCCCGACCGGGCAAAACTCCATGAGCTTTTCTCGCGCCTGGAGTTCGCCTCTCTGATGCAGGAGTACATGCCGGAGCGGCCCACCGTGGCCCGCGAGTATCGCCTCGCTGCCTCGGGCGACGACATCCGCCAGTTCGTGAAGGGCGCGGAGAAAGTCGGGATCTGGTTCGAAACGATGACCCCCGATGGGCAGGACGAATTGATGGCGGCGGCCATTGCGGTGCGTCCATCCGAGGCGCTGGTCGTGCCGATCGCGGCATCGATGGGGGGGAACGCGGAGTCTCAGGGGGCGTTGCGCGAACTGCTGGCGTCGGACACGCCCCTGGTGACCCACGACTGGAAGCTGCTGATCCGCAGGCTTTCCACTGCCGGGTGGCCGCTGCCGGCGAACGTCGCCGACACCATGATCATGTCGTACGTGATCAATCCCGGGCTTCCCTCGCATTCGTTCGGAAACGTGATCCGCGACCGCCTGAAGCAGGACGTCCTCTCGCGAAAGGACGTGGCGAAAACCGCGCCCTTGTTCGCCATCGATCACCAGACCGGCGGCAGCGCGGCCGGTCCCTACCTGCAGTACCTCGCTGAGAAGCCGGACGCCATGCTCTCGCTCGAGCGCGTTGTCGGTCCCGAGCTTCGCAGCGACGACGCTCTGCGACGGATCTACGAAACGATTGAGATGCCACTGGTCCCCGTGTTGGCCCGCATGGAAGAGCGAGGCATCAAGATCGACAGCGGGATTCTCCGCCAGATGTCCAACACCATGGCGGTGACGCTGGCGGAGCTCGAGAAAAAGGTCTTTGCGGAAGCGGGCACGGAATTCAACCTCAACTCACCCACGCAGCTCGGCCAGATCCTTTTCGAAAAGCTGCAGTATCCGGTCCTCAAGAAAACCAAGACCACCAAGAGCTTCTCAACTTCCGTGGAAGTGCTGCAGGAGCTGGCCGGGCACGGCTACGAGGTCCCACGGCTGATCCTTCTGCATCGCGAACTCCACAAGCTGAAGTCGACGTACGTGGATGCGCTGCCGCAGCTGGTGGGCGCCGATGGGCGAGTGCACACCTCGTTCAACCAGGCGGTCGCCGCGACCGGACGGCTCTCCTCCTCCGATCCCAACCTGCA
>JBDSGC010000029.1:0-4860 GCA_039919215.1 Thermoanaerobaculia bacterium
GGCCTGGATCGACCTCTACCAGCTGACGAATCAGGGTCTGTTCGTAGTCGTCCTGGTTCTTCGGCTCGGCCACCGCAATGAGGGTGTTGAGGACCTCGACCCGGATCTCGTTCGACAGCGGGAGGGAAAGCAGGTCCTTCAGGCGCTCCGTGGAAAGGTGATCGTAGGAATCCTTCTTTGTCTTCTTCGCCAGATCTACGAGCTGGACGTTCTTTTTGACGTTCGTGAACTTCGGCTTCAGCGCGAACTTTTTCTTTCCTTTTCCGCCCTTCACCCGGACTTTGACCGTGCCCACCTGCTGCTTCAACACCACGCTCTTGATGACTATCGGGTTGATCGCGGTAGAGAGAGCCCGATAGTTTTTCGATGCTGTGTAGATTGCTGGGACAGCGACGCGATAGGAACCGGACGTCAGCCGCTCCAGCACGCGGTTGGAGTCCTCGTAGCGACGCAACTGGTTGAGGGCGAGACCGAGGTTGAGCGCCACCGGGTCCTTGAGATCCTCGCGGTCCACGACGGCCTGGAGAGCCTGCAACTCCTCCGCGGCCGATTGAGGGTCCCCGTCGCGCAGCAGCGCCACCGCGCGCTCCAGCCGCTCCGCCTCCGTCATGGCAAGGGGCGCGGGCTCCAGTACCCCGGTCACGGAGCGCACGATGGCCACTGCGTCGGCCGCCTGCCGGCTGCGGGGGTTCTTGATCAGGATGCTGCGGCTGAGGGCGAGGACGGCGCCGAGGTCGGCTTCCGCGAACCTCGACTCCAGCGCGGTCCATCGCGCACTCGCCGCCAGGTTCGATTCCGTCGCCCGTGCTGCCAGCTCTTCGCTCACCTCCGCCGTGTGTCTCCAGTCTCCCAGAGATCGGTAATGAGTGGCCAGGCTGCGTCCCGCCTCGGGCCAATACACCAGGGACGGCCTGCGCGCCCACAGTTGCGCCAGCGTCACACGCGCTCGAGGTTGATTCTTCTCCAGACCATACGAGGTGGCCAGATGGAACAGCCGATACTCCTCCACTGCGCGTTTCCTGAAGCTGAACGCCGCAAACTGGTGAACGGCGCCCGGCCCGTCGCCGCGCCGCATGGCCTCCACCGCCGCCACGTACTGGCCGCGCAGCTTTTCCAGGTCAGGGGGAGCTTCTGGTTTGGGAGCAACGACGACCTCGCGGCGGACCTGCTCCCCTCGGAAGAACCATGCCCCTGCGGCGATCAAGCCGAAAAGGAGGACGCCGCCAGCAATCAGGAACCAGCGTTTTGGCGATGCCATGCGGATGGCCTCGCTGCGAAAACCGCGCCGCTGACCGTGCCGGCGTTACAGGCCGAGCGTCTCGGCGTTGCCGTCTGCGAGGATTCGAACCAGCTCGTCGTAGAAATAGTTCGAGCTCTTGCGCACGTCTTCCGCAATCCGGTCGTCGTACATCTGACGGCTGCGATCGATGTCTTCCTTGAGGCGCTCGTAGAGATTCTTGCCCTTGCGCCCCGCGTCGACCTTGGTCTCGTTGTACAGCTTGATCTCCGAAACCAGCAACCGGGCGAAACGGCGCGCTTCATCGTGCTTCTTCGAATCCTCCGGCTGATCGGCCCGGGAGGCTCCGCCACGAATGCCGGAGGGAGGAACGTATTGCGTGCTCGGCCGATCCTCGGTGGGCGACGGCGCGGGCGGTGGGGGGGGAGTGGCCCTCGCCGTCTCCGGGGCAGGCGTGGCCGTGGGTGCGAGCGATGGAGCTCGAGGCGCCGGGGCGGCAGCCGGTGCCCCGAATTCGTTCGGACCCGGCACATTGAATCCGGGACGTGCGGGGGGCGGAGTCATCATCTCGCGCATCTGGGCCGAGGAGATGGCTACCGTTGCTTCTGACTGCGGGGACGCGGCGGCGGGGCGTGCAGCGGGAGCAGAAGCCGCGGGCGGACGTGACGTGGCTGGCGCTGCCTCCCCTTCTTCGGTCAGGCTGGGAGAGGGGATCTTCTTACGGATGGCCAGGGTGTCGATCAGCAGACCGGTGGTGAAAACGAGGATCTCCAGCGACGCTGCATCGAGCTTGGCGATGTCCGCTTCCACGGCATCGACGTAAACCGCCGCGGACACCTTGTCCTTGATGACCATGGGGATGAGGATCGCGCGCGCGGAGGCGGAGACCCCCAGACGGGTGGATAGATTGGCACCGTCCCAGATGACCACCTGTTCGTCCCGCAGCACCCGATCGAGCTCCGGGATGAGGCTGGGGGCGGCGTTGAACCGCTTGACCATCTCGTCGTTGCCGCCGTGTGCGGAAAAGCCCATGCCCTTCCATCCGCTGAAGGTTTCGCCCCTCAGGATCAATAGAGCTGCACGAGATCCGAATTCGACAGCCTGCTCGAGCAGGGCATTGAGCACATCGACCTGCGACTTCCCTTTCTCGACATGCTGGATGGCCTGCTTGACGCGGGTGGCGTCGGCCCCTCCGGAGACAGCGGGGCGTTCGGCGCTGAAGCTTTCTTCAAGCTCGGCGATCGTTTTCTGGATGTGAGGGAGGAAGGAGAGGGAATTGACGTCTGCCTGCGCGCTCTGGAGGGCGGCCTTCAGCTGCTGGTCGACAAACTCGCGAACGTCCTCGACCGAGGAGCGGATCTCTCCGACCATTCTTTCGATCGCTTCGCGCACGTGCACGTCGATCGAGCTCGCGACTTCGTCGCCCCTCACGGCCATCAATCCTCCAAGTGCCCTCAGCTGAAGCGGTTCTGCAGAATCCGCGGGATTATAGCAGCCATCTCTGTGCTACTTTGGGGCCCGATGCGACGCGCCCTGCTGCTCCTGGCCCTCACCGCTTCCGCCTGTGGAGCGCAGCAGCAGGCTTCCGACCATGTATCCGACTGGCTCCGCGTCCTCCACCACAAGCGGGCAGCGGTGGCTCATGATGCTTCCGCCGAAAAGAAACAGGTCTACGCCGACTCCCTCGGGGCCTTCGTCCAGCGACATCCGGGACATGGCCGGGCCAGGCAGGTGTACCAGCGGGTTCAGCTCGACTTCGCTGGCGAGCTGTCGGCTCTGGGCCGGCATCAGGACGCCATCCGCTTCTACCGGGCGGTGCTGGCTCAGGATCCCCGCAACGAAGCGGCCCTGCACGGATTCGCCAGCGAGGCGGATCGTCTTTCCGTGTCGCGGGAAAAGCTCCTCAAACTTCAGAAGGGGATGTCCGAACACGAGGTCGCCCGGATCCTGGGGAAACCGATTCCCGGCTGGTCCCAGCGGATCGAACGCCGCGACTCCGTGGTGGACGCCTGGTATTACCGGCGCACTGACGGCAACGTCGCCGGCGTTTACTTCCGCGACGGCCAGCTGTTCGCCGCGGAGGAAAACTCGCAGGCCCGGCTCGTCCCGTTGATGCAGCAAACCCGTTAAGAGACGGATCCGCTCCTCCCCCTCGCGATCCCCCCGGCAATCCTCCCGGGCGCCCTGGCCGAAAGCGCGGAATCGACGTCTGTCCCATTGCTGTTGCGCGGTGTGAGAGAAGGACCGGGTATGCCACTGTACGAATACCAATGTACCGCCTGCGGGGATCGTGTCGAGATCCTGCAGAAGATGAACGATCCACCGCACGCCATCTGCGAGCAGTGCGGCGCGGCCATGAAGAAGCAGTTCTCTTCGCCGGCCATCCAGTTCAAGGGGTCGGGCTTCTACAAGACCGACTACCCCGCCGCCGCCGGATCACCGGCCAGCGCCAGGAGCGACACCGGCAGCTCGGATTCGAAATCGGAATCCAAGTCAGATTCCAAGTCAGATTCCAAGTCGGACTCAAAGTCAGACTCAAAGTCAGAGTCGAAATCTGAGTCGAAGTCGGAGTCGAAGAGCGACACGAAGTCGGAGTCGAAATCTGAATCCAAAGCGGAATCGAAATCCGACACGAGTTCATCGGCGAAGGTGGTCGGAAAGGCCTCGGACTGACATGGCGACGCGGGTCCGGGAGTTGAAGCGGCGCGCCGACTCGATGCTCGAGGAGGTCTTCCGTTCGTTGTTCGAGGAGATCGATACCGAGAAAATCCGCCGCGATGTCGAAGCGTTGCAGGATGCCGCTCCCGAGTTTCATCCGGCCGACCATGCGCGCACGCTCATCCGTCGCACTGCGCTGCGCTGCGCCGCAGCGGGAGCCATCACCGGTCTTCCCAGCGGTCTGCTGGCCATCGGAACTCTCGGAGCGGACCTGGCGTACCTGGTGTTCCAGCAGTTCCGTTTGATTCTGGGAATCGCCACGATCTACGGCCACGAGCCTTCCCATCGCGAGCGATTCAACGAGGCTCTGTCATGCCTGGCCTTCACCTCCGGCGTCGGAATCGGGAAGCAGGGCATTGCCACGGTGCTCGACGCCGCGACGCTGGAAGGCGGCCTGTTGGCCGAGCGCATCGGTTCCCGTTTCGCGAAAGAGCGCTTGAGCAAATTCATTCCGATCTTCGGCGCGGTCTCTGGTGGCGCGCTGAACTACCTCTCGGTGCGCGGCGTGGGCCGTGCGGCAATCCGCTATTACGAGTCGCGGGTGGAGCCCGGTCTGGCCGATGAGATCTGGATTGACGGCGACCGCGAGCACGCATGACCGACTGCTTTTCGCGCGCCGTCAGGAATGCAGCGCCGGGGGCCATCGTTTGAGCGCGATACCTGAGTATGAGTAAATTTCAAATCGACCCGACGACGGAAGTTCGCCCTTCGTACTTTGAACAGCGCCGCTTCCGGCGCATCCGGATGATCGTCGATCTCACCCTCAATCTCATCGGCAGCGACAGCACGGTGACTCACCGCGAAGCGCGCTGCCTGGTGAAGTGCGCGCGCAAGGCCATCCTGGATCTCCACCCGGAGTTCGAGTCGCGCTACGAGCGGATCATCCGTCCGCATTTCGAATGCGT
>JBDSGC010000030.1:0-3512 GCA_039919215.1 Thermoanaerobaculia bacterium
CGCTGTTGTCGAGAACATAGTCAGCATGCAACAGGCGCTTCTCGCGCGGCATCTGGTGGGAGATCCGTCGCGTTGCCTCGGCGCGGCTCATCCCTCTCCCCTCGGCCCTCTGGAGTTGCATCTCCGGTGGCAGGTCGACCACCACGATCCGGTCGTAGCGGTCCAGGTTTCCCGCTTCGATCAGGAGGGCTGCCTCAACCACCAGGATCTGATCGCGGTCGGGGTTTTCAGCAGTCTCCCTCTCGCTCAAGCGATCCTGCTCCCGCCGGACCAGAGGGTGGATCAGCGCGTTCAACTCACTGGCCGACGCGTCGCTGGAGAACGCGAGATCCGCGAGCCGTGCGCGATCGATGGTGTGGTCCGCCCGCAGTATGGAGGGACCATAGCGTTGGATGAGAGCAGCATGGCCGGCCTCTCCCGGACGGTAGAGATCCGCGACGATGGCGTCCGCGTCGACCGTGGAGCAGCCGAGACTCCCCAGAATCCGGGCGATGGTCGACTTGCCGCTGGCGATCCCTCCGGTCAGGCCGACCTCGAGGATCAGGATCTCCTCCAACCGGCGGCGGTCAGCGTGTTCTGCATGAGCATGGCGATGGTCATCGGGCCGACGCCTCCGGGAACCGGCGTGAGGAAGCCGGCGACCTCGCGAACGCGGGCAAAATCGACATCCCCGACGATGACCGAGCCGCTCTTCGCAAGCGCTCGAGTCTTCTGCTCGTCATGCGAGAGCCGTGATGCGAACGAGGCGTCAACCCGGTTGATGCCCACGTCGATGACGACGGCGCCGGGCTTCACCATGTCGTCGGTGACGAAGAGCGGTTTTCCGATCGCCGCCACCAGGATGTCCGCCTGTCGGGTGACGGAGGGGAGATCGAGGGTGCGGGAGTGGCAGATAGTTACGGTGGCGTTTCGTTGAAGGAGCAGTGCCGCGGCAGGCTTGCCGACAATGTCGCTGCGACCGAGGACCACCGCTCGTTTTCCCTCGATGGGGACGCCGATGGCCTCCAGCAGACGGATCACTCCGGCGGGGGTGCAGGGCACCAGAGCCGGGCGCCCCAGCGCCAGCCGGCCGACGTTGATGGGGTGGAATCCGTCGACGTCCTTTTCCGGATCGATGGCCTCGATAATTTTCCGCGCATCGATGTGCCTGGGGAGCGGGAGCTGGACGAGGATGCCGTCCACCTCCGGGTCGCTGTTCAGCCGGGCAACCTCGGTCAGGAGATCCGGCTCGCTGAGGCTCTCCGGGAAGATCCGTTCGGTCCCTTTGAGTCCCAGCTCCTCAGCCTTCCTGGCCTTGTTGCGAACGTAAATCTCGGATGCGGGGTCGCTCCCGACCCGAACGGCCACCAGGCCCGGCCGGTAGGAGAGCTTCCCGATCGCGCGGGCGACCTCGATCTCCAACTCCCGGGCGACGGCTTTCCCATCGATGAGCACCGCGGCCATCGGTTTCTTGTATCACACGGGGAAGGCGGATGATCCTCATGGGAGTGGCCAGCCGGACGGGCGCGAAATCTTGCCGGCTCACTGGGGAAATCGTCCAGGAACCGGGGAGCGGCACGGGCGGCGCGACCGGTGAAAACGACGGGAATGAATCCGTTGACACGCTCTGTTCGGCAGTGTTACCGTTTCTTCCCTTTCCCTGCGGGGAAAGTGTGTGTCTGTCTTTGAAAGCCTGCGGCGCTGTTCTGTTCACGCCTGCGCCGCGGCAATCGGGATCGAATTCAAGTCGGGTAGTTTTCAGGGAGAGTCATGCGTACGTATTTCCCCAAGAAGGGTGACATCGAGCCTCGCTGGTTCGTGATCGACGCCGACGGCGAAGTGCTCGGCCGTCTGTCCACGACCATCGCCAATCTCATTTCTGGCAAGGCCAAGCCTACCTACACGCCGTTCCTCGATACCGGCGATCACGTCATCGTGATCAACGCCGAGAAGATCCGGCTCACCGGCAAGAAGGAGACGGACAAGATCTATCGTCACCACTCGTCGTATCCGGGCGGCCTCAAAGAGTCGGCCGCGCGTTTCGTTCGCGCTGACAAGCCTGAGCGCATGATTGAGGAAGCAGTGTGGGGCATGCTGCCGAAGAGCAAACTCGGCCGCAAAATGCTCAAGAAACTGAAAGTCTATCGTGGTACCAACCATCCGCACACGGCGCAGCAGCCGGAGCGGATTGAAGTCGTCGGTTAACCGAGGAGGATCGCTTGGCTTTGGTCGAATACTACGGGACGGGACGGCGCAAGACGTCGACGGCTCGCGTGCACATGCGTCAGGGGAGCGGTGTGATCACCGTGAACCGCCGGCCGATCGAGGAGTACTTCGGCAATGACGTGCTCAAGATGATCATCAAGCAGCCGTTGTCGCTGACCGAGACCGTCGACAAGTTCGACATCGTGGTCACCGTCGACGGCGGCGGTCCCAGCGGCCAGGCCGGCGCGATCCGGCACGGCATCTCCCGCGCGCTCCAGATTTACAACGCCGAGCTGCGCAAGCGCCTGAAGAAAGCCGGCCTGTTGACGCGCGATCCGAGAATGAAAGAGCGCAAGAAGTACGGACAGAAGGGTGCCCGGGCACGCTTCCAGTTCTCCAAGCGCTGATCCGTTCATGCTTCCCGTTTCTCGAGTTTGCAATCTGGACAGGAGCGATCATCGCTCCTGTCTTTTTGTTTTCACCGGCTTGAGGTGACCACGGTGGCCGCGCGCGCATCGGCGTGACGCGGTTCATGCGGAGTCATCCCGGCTCATCGATTCGTCTCATTCACTTCAACGATCAAGGAGGGTTCACTTGGCGGTCTCTATTACGATGAAAGAGCTTTTGGAAGCTGGCGTGCACTTCGGTCATCAGACCAAGCGCTGGAATCCCAAGATGAAGAAGTACATCTTCGGGAAGCGCAATGGGATCTACATCATTGACCTGCAGAAGACGCTCAAGCTCTTTAAGGAAGCTTCCAGTTTCATCTCGGACCTCGCGTCCGGGGGCAAGCGCATCCTGTTTGTCGGCACCAAGCGACAGGCGCAGGACGCCATTCTCGAAGAGGCGAACCGTTGCGGCATGTTCTACGTGAACAATCGCTGGCTGGGCGGGACGCTGACCAACTTCACCACCGTCCGCAAGTCGATCGAGCGTCTCAAGGAAATCGAAGGGCACCTCAACGACACAGAGAAAGAGATGTCCAAGAAAGAGCGCGCCGGGCTCGATCGCGAGCGGGACAAGCTGCAGAAGAATCTGATCGGAATCCGCGAGATGGACGGCCTTCCGGACGCACTGTTCGTGATCGATCCGAAGAAGGAGTACATCGCGGTCAAGGAAGCGAAGAAACTGGGGATCCCCGTGGTGGCCATCGTGGACACCAACTGCGACCCTGAGGACATCGACTACGTGATCCCCGGCAACGATGACGCCATCCGCGCCATCCGCCTGTTCACGCAGAAGATTGCCGACGCAGTCCTGGAGGGCTACAACATCGCCGAGGAGCGTTACATCGGAACCGATGACAAGTCTGCCGCTTCCGCCGCTCC
>JBDSGC010000031.1:0-3218 GCA_039919215.1 Thermoanaerobaculia bacterium
GGCCCCTTCGCCTGCAACAGACCGCGGACGATCATGGTCCGGCGAATGCCACCCACGCTCAGTGTCAGTGGAGAGCCAAGCTTCAACGAATGCGCCGATGCGAAGCTTTCCGGCAGGACCACGGAGTCCTCGCGAAACAGACTGAGATACGTAGCCACCGACTGCCCGTTCGAGGTGATCACGCTGGCGTATCGATAGTCGCGGAAATGAAGATCGGACAGCAGGTCCACGCCCAGGATGCGGACGGGCGTTTCCCACGGCTCGGCGATGCCGTCGGTGTCGATGACCGGCGCGACGCGCAGCCCGGCCTGCCACAGTGGTTGCAGCGCGACCAGCAACGACTCGTCGATCCCCGCATCCGAGACGATTTGATAGTTCGCCTTCCCGGCGACCGCATCGACCGACTCGCGAAACGCGCGCAATGCGCTCTGGTTCGAGAGCGCGATGGCCACGATGACCGACACTCCCACGGCGATGCCCAGAATGGTCAGGGCCGTTCGGAGCGTCTCGCGAACCACCGGGCGGAGCACCAGTGCGCGGACGATCAACGGGATTCCGCGATGAGAGCCATCGCTCTCACGCCGCTTCTCCTCTCATGCTGATCCGGCCATCGACGACCTCGATCACATAGTCGCCATGAGCGGCCGCCCGATCGGAATGCGTGGCCATGACGATGGTCGGGCGATGCGTCCCATGCATCACCCGGATGAGCTCCAGGATGCTCTCGCCGTTTCGCGAATCGAGGTTGCCGGTCGGCTCGTCGGCCAGGATCAGATGCGGTCGATGGATGATGGCGCGCCCGATGGCCACACGCTGCATCTCCCCACCGGAGAGCTGATTCGGAAAATGTCCGGAGCGGTGCTCCAGTCCGATCTGTCGGAGGACGTCCGCGGTCCGATCCGCGATTTCTCCCTTCGCCACACCGGCCAGAGAAAGAGGAAAGGCGACGTTCTCCGCAACGTTGAGTGTGGGCACCAGATTAAAAAACTGGAAGATGAAGCCGATGGAGTGCCGGCGGAGCAGCGTGAGCTCTTTTTCCGACATGCTCGACGTCTCCGCCGTGTCGAGCAGGATTTTTCCCGCCGAAGGCCGGTCCACGGCGCCGATGAGGTTGAGCAACGTCGATTTCCCGCTGCCGGAAGCGCCCATCAGCACCGCGAAGTCCCCCGAGGCGATGGTGCAGGAGACATCGTCGAGAACGGTCACCCCGGCTGTCTCGGAGCTCGGAGCGTAGGTATGACTGACATGTTCGAGAACGACGCGCACGGACGGATTGTAGTGAAGAGCGAACCGGGGGTCGAAACCAGAAACCAGAAACCAAAAACCAGAAGTTGCGATCGACCGTCATCCTGAGCCGCGGAGACGGCGAAGGATCTGCAACGACGCGGGCCTAGTGTAGCGGCCGCCTTCGCGGCCGCATTTTGGAACGCCATCGGTTTTCCCCCGGCAAGGCCGGGGGCTGATCTGTGATGCGCGCCTTCGCGCGCAGTCCCTCTCCACTCTCTGCCTTCTGGTTTCTGGTTTCTGGTTTCGCTTTCGCCCCTACCCCCCCACGGCACGATCGCTGCAACCAATATCGCGACCATGAAGCGCCTCCTTTCAGCTGCCGCCCTCGTGATCCTGGTTGCCTGCGCGGGCAACATCACACCAGCCCGTCAACTGGATGATGCGGCGATGGCGACGGCTGTCCGGGAGGCCATCCGTTCCGATGTGGGCCTGCGTGGCGCGAACGTCACGGTGGACGCTCGAAAAGGTGTGGTCACCCTGACAGGAATGGTGCGCACGCCAGAGCAGCGCGACCGCGCGGTTACCGATGCCAGGTCCATCCTGAACGTCCGCAGCGTGAACAACCTATTGACGGTAGAGTAGCGATTCGATCGAGAAGGAGATGCCCATGGACGACATCAAGACCACCGCTGAGAATCTCAAAGAGGAAGCGGAGACTCGCTTCGGCAAAGCGAAGGAGTTCGTCGGCGACCAGTACGCGGCGGCCTCCGACGCGGTGCGCGATCAGTACAGCAAGGTCCGCGAGAAAGTCGACGAAGTCGATTTCGGCGCGATGACCGACCAGATCCGCACCTACGTTCGCTCCAACCCCGGCAAGGCGCTCCTGGTCTCCGTCGGCGTCGGCTTCATCATCGGCATGATGCTCCGCCGGGACGACGACGAGGAGTAGAAACGACGATGCCCGGCAGAACCACGGACGATCACGAAAAGGCGGCGGCAGGCATGGACTACGATTTCCCCATTCGCGAGAAAGCGACCCAACTCGGGCGTGCATTGGCCGAGAGCGGCCCTGACGGATTCTTCGAAGAGCTCGACAAACTGCTACCCGACAGCTGGCGCGAGCACATCGCCAGCTTTCCCGTCACCGCCGTAGCCCTCAGCGTCGGCGTCGGTGTGTGGTTGGGAATGAGGAAGGGCGACGAGATCGTGGCGGCAGGGACCGCCCTGATCACCGCCGCCGCCATGTCGAACGTCTCCAACGTCATGGATGGCGCCGGCAAGGGCAAGTCGGAATAGGCAAGCCCAGTTGGATGCGGTGGTTCCCGCGGCCGTGGCGGAAACATCCCGAGAAGGGACAATCGCTAGAGCCTGCGCGGCAGAACGTCGTGGAGCGGGATCTTGGCGGAGCCTTGGGCAGCCAGCGCAGCCGGCCGTGCCGGCCTGGTCTCACCCCGGCCGACTCACGAATCGCTTGCGCACGCGACCTCCCCTCTCCACAATGGATACCGATGGAAACGCAGTCCCTTCCCATTCCCCAGGTCACCCACGGACACCACCATCTTCCGTCCCTCGCTGCTGAGATCCACAGAACCTATTTTTTCAAAATGCCCCCCCTGCGCGTCCGATGGGGCCAGCAGATCGCCCGCAAGAAGCGCCGCTCCATCCGCCTGGGGTCTTACAACCACGTCACCGGAGAAATCCGCGTCCACCCTCTGTTGAATTCGCAGGCCATCCCTGCATTTTTCATTCAGTCGATCATTCACCACGAGTATCTCCACCACATGCTCGGCGGAAACCACAATCGCCGCTTCCACAGCCACGAGCGGCAGTTCCGCTACTACCGTGAGTCGAAGGAATGGATCCGACGCAATCTCTTCCTCCTGCTCGGGATGAAGAAGCGTGTGCCGCCACCGGAAAACGTTCCCCACGCGCTCCCGCCGCAGATGGCGCTGTTCTAGGCCGGCACGGCGCGAGGCGCAGCGATTGATGGT
>JBDSGC010000032.1:0-7618 GCA_039919215.1 Thermoanaerobaculia bacterium
TTCCGGTGGCGCATGGTTGCCGAGCGTGACGGCGGTGGGGAACGCCTCATCGAGCTCGCGCAGGCGCAGTGTCATCTGCACCGGCTGCAACACTCCCCCTCAAGTGGAACCACCGCCTCCGCCGCCACCACCACCGCCACCGCCGCCAGCACCGGCAACGCTGGTGAAGGCTGGCGATTTCGCGGCCTTCAGCGGATCGCACGGCGTGTCCGGAACGGCCACCCTCATCGATTCGAAGACCATTCGAGTCTCCAGTTTCAAGCACGATGGATCCGCGCCCGGCCTCGATCTGCGCGTCGGGCTCTCCACGAAATCCCGGGCGAACTTCGTTGTCATTCGCATCCTCGGACGGCAGAGTTTTCAGGGCGGAACGTTTGATCTCACGCTTACAGAGCCGCTGGATCTGAACGCCTTCGATGTGTTCACGGTGTGGTGCTACGAGTTCCGCACGATCATCGCCGAAGGAAAGTTCCGACGCCCGTGAGAGCCTCGATTGCGTTGCTGATTCTGGCGTGCTGCCTATCGACGCCCCTCCGAGCGGACAGCTGGCCCCGAGGCCGGAGCGGAAGCTATGTGTATCTGGGAGCGGCGACGACGAGCGCCACCACCGCCTTCGATGAAGCGGGCGATCGCGTGCCTTTCCCCGGAAAGGGCGCGCGTCAGCGCAGGGCTACGCTCTATGTGGAGGCCGGCCTGACCGACTCGCTCACCCTGGTTGCCGCGGCGCCGTACCAGCAGTTGACCTCGCGGGGATTGTTCAGCGATTTCACCACGTCGGGGGCAGCAGACCTCGATCTGCGCCTGCGGGTGAGCCGTACGACCTCGATCGGTGTTTTCGCTGCGGAGGGAGGGGCGTTCATTCCGCTGGGTTACGACCGGCTGGACTTTCCGCAACTCGGAACGGGCGCGGTCGAACCGGTGGTGAACGTTGCGTACGGCACGAGCATCGCTAAATTGCCGCAGGGATTTCTGAGTCTGCAACTCGGCTATCGAGCGCGCGGCGGCGGGCTTTCCGATGAGATCCCTTTCTCGGCAAAAGTCGGCGCGTTCTTCCATCCCCGGATCGGAACCTTCGTCGGAGTGCGGGGATGGCGGAGTCGTGGCGATTTTCGCGATACCGACCCGACGCTGGGACTGACCGCAGCCGACTCCGAATTGCTGTCGGCCGCCGGTGAAATCTACGTGCGCGTGGCGCCCCGCTTCGACGTCAACGCGGGCTGGGCCCGTCCTCTGGCCGGTAGGAATGGCGGGATCGGGAACGAGTGGTCGGTAGGCGTGGCGTTTCATGCCCCGTGAGAACGCGGGTTAGGGTGGTTTACGCCCGGTGATTGCATGAGCCCGCCTGTCGGGCGCCATCACTTCCCGAAGCGACACGCCGATCGATGCCCGTAAGCCTCCTAATTAGAGCGTTTACGCTTTATTTTAAGCGCTGAGCTCGTCGGGGAACGTCTTCGACCGACATTGTCAACGACCGCGGTTCACATCTTGCACTTTGGTCGGCGCCCGGGACGCTTCTGAGCCTGCGCAAATCGGACTCATCATTCAGCGGGAGGTACGGATGCCAGTGGAGAAGGTGGAATCTGTGTCCAGCGGCATCGCGGGCTTGGACATCATCCTCGGGGGCGGATTCCCCAAGGACCATGTCTACCTCGTCCAGGGTGATCCGGGGGCGGGAAAGACGACGCTGTCTTTGCAATTTCTACTGGATGGGGTCAAACAGGGCGAAAAAACTCTGTACATCACTCTCTCCGAGACGCGCAAGGAGCTCCATGCCGTGGCGAAGTCGCACGGCTGGACGCTGGAGAAGGTCGAGATTCACGAGCAGCTCGTTCACGAGGAGACGCTCAGCGAAGAGGACGACACCACCATCTTCCATCCTTCGGAAATCGAGCTGGGCCAGACCGTGGCCCGCATCCTGGCTGAAGTCGAGAGAGTGAATCCCCAACGTGTGGTCATCGACTCGTTGTCGGAGATCCGGCTGCTCTCGCAGAGCACCCTTCGCTATCGCAAACAGATCCTGGCGCTCAAGCAGTACTTCTCCAATCGAGGGGCCACGGTGCTCTTCCTCGACGATCGCACCTCGGAGGGGAACGACCTGCAGCTCCACAGCGTCCCGCACGGAGTGCTGGTGCTGGAACGACGGGCGCCGCTGTACGGCTCGCCCCGTCGGCGGATGGAGATCGTAAAGCTTCGGGGTGTGCAGTTTCGCGGCGGATACCACGACTTCACGATCCAGCGTGGCGGGATCGAGCTTTATCCGCGTTTGATTGCGGCCAAACATCGGGGGGAGGAGGAAGGGGGTGTGATGGCCACCGGGATCGAGGGGATCGACAACCTGCTGGGAGGTGGCCTGGACTGCGGGTCCAGCACGCTGATCATGGGACCGGCCGGCGTCGGCAAGTCGACTCTGGCCACGCAGTACGGGGTGGCTGCGGCCGACCGCGGGGAGCGAGCGGCGTTCTTCATCTTCGACGAAAGCCGCAGAACGCTTCTGAAGCGCTGCGCCGCCATCGGCATGGAGCTGGCGGCGCACATCGAGTCGGGCCTGATCACGGTGCAGCAGGTCGATCCCGCCGAGCTGGCGCCGGGGGAGTTCGCGCATCTGGTGCGCACCGCCGTGGAGGAGGGAGGCGCGAAGATGGTCATCATCGATAGTCTGAATGGCTATCTCAACGCCATGCCGGAGGAGCGTTTCCTGACCCTCCACCTGCACGAAATGCTGAGCTACCTCGGCGACCATGGAGTGGCCACGATTCTGGTCATGGCCCAGCACGGGCTGATCGGCTCGAACATGATCTCCTCGGTTGATGTGAGCTATCTGGCGGACTGCGTGGTGCTGTTGCGCTACTACGAAGCACACGGCGAACTGCACAAGGCCATCTCCGTGATGAAGAAACGCAGCGGCGATCATGAGAAAGCGATCCGCGAATACTCCATGAGCTCCAGCGGCCTGAGCGTGGGCGCCCCGCTCAACCAGTTCCGTGGAATCCTCTCCGGCATTCCGGTGACCGAGGGGCAGTGAGCGGTCTTGCCCCCATCGCGGTGGATGCCGCCGCCCGGCCTCTCCGGATTCTGATCCTGGCTCCCACCGGGCGGGATGCGGAGACTACGGTCAGCGTTTTGACCCGGGCCGGTTTTTCCTGCGAGTCCTGCTCCACGGCGGAGGATCTGAACAGGGGAATCGTCGAGGGAGCGGGCGTGGCCATCGTCACGGCGGAGGCGCTGACCCCTGGCGTCATGCGCCGGATTGCCGCCACGCTGGAGTTGCAGCCGCCATGGTCGGAGATCCCTTTGATGGTCTTCGTGGCCCACCCGGAGATGGACCGCGCCGCTCGTTCGTTTGACGGTCTCGGTCCCCGCGCCCAGATCACCCTGGTGGATCGTCCCATTCATGTCAAAACGCTGGTGAGCGTCACCCGCACCGCCGTGCGCAGCCGCATCCGTCAGTACGAAGTCCGCGACCTGCTCGCGGAGCAGCAGAAGCTCCTGGAAAGCGAGCGATCTTCCGCTCGCCGCCTCACTGGTCTGGCGGAGGCGTCGCTGGTGATTGCTTCCGCTCTCTCCATTGCGGACGTGTTGCAGATGATCACGGATCAGGCGGCCAAGGTCATCAACTCAGAGTTTGCGCTGCTCTGGCTGCGAGTGGGCGCAGACACAGAAGCACGCATCATCCGGGCGGTCTCCACCGGATCCAGAATCTCGCTGGAGCAGATCGATGAACGCTCCGATCGATCGCTGGAGGCCATGGCCACGAGGATCCACAGCACGATCCGGCTCGGAAGCGACGACAGCTTAACGTCGATGGAAGGGGGGATCTTCGAGGGCCTGCAGTCGGTGCTTGCCGCTCCCTTGCAGGAACGTGAAGGGAGCAACATCGGAGTGCTGGTGCTCTCCGAAAAGGCGAACGCTCAGTTCAACGCGGATGACGAAACGGTGCTCACTCAGTTCGCACAGATGGCCTCCGTGGCGTTGCAGAACGCCCGGTTGTATCGCGAGGCGCAGGAGGCAAACCGCGCCAAGGACGACTTCCTGGCCACTCTGGCCCACGAGTTGCGCACGCCGATGACCGGCATCCTGGGTTGGGTGCAGATGCTGAAGACGGACAACTCCATGGATGAGAACGCGACGCTGGCCATCCAGATGATCGAGAGCAGCACGCGGGTGCAGGCGCGGCTGGTGGAGGATCTCCTCGATGTATCGCGCATCATCGCCGGCAAGCTGCGCGTGGACCGGGCTCCGGTGGAGCTGGCTCCGGTGGTGGAGGCGGTGGTGGAGACGTTTCGGGCGCGCGCTGCGGAATGCCAGGTGCAGCTCAATGTCGCCATCGAAGAGAAGCCGCTCAGCGTTTACGGCGACGAGACCCGTCTGCATCAGGTGATCTGGAACCTGCTTTCCAACGCCATCAAGTTCACTCCGGCCAGCGGCAGCGTTCACGTGGAGCTGAGCTGCATGGAGAGCGCGGCCATGCTGCGGGTGACAGACACCGGACGAGGGATCAGCCCTGAGTTTCTGCCCCACGTCTTCGAGCGTTTCAAACAGGCCGACAACACCACCACGCGCGCGCAGGCAGGCCTGGGCCTCGGCCTGGCCATCGTGCGACATCTGGTCGAACTGCACGGCGGAGAGGTCACTGTCACCAGCGAGGGTGTGGGTAAGGGCACCGCGTTTACCATCGCCCTTCCGGTACTGGCAGTGCGTCTGGAGGCCTCCGAACTGGAGAGTCTCAAACAAAAAGCGGAGATGCCGAAGCTGGAGAACGCCAACGTTCTGGTGGTGGACGACGATTTGGAGGCCGGAAAGATGGTGGCCATGGTGCTCTCGGAGCTGGGCGCGGATGCCCGGGCGGTGTCGTCGGTGACTGAAGCCCTCAAGACGCTCCGCTCATTTTCCGCCGACGTTGTGGTGAGCGACATCGCCATGCCGGGGGAAGACGGCTATGCGCTGATGCGTCGACTGCGGGAGATCCAGCCGAAGAACGGGCGACCGATCCACACCATGGCCCTGACCGGTTATGGCCGCCCGGAGGATCGCACCCGCATCCTCGCTTCCGGCTTCCAGAAGTACATCCAGAAACCGGTGGAGCCCTTCGCGTTGGCACATGCCATCGAAGAGCTCATGCGTTCATGACCATCAGCAACTGCAGCATTCGGGGAGATCGATGAAGGTGCTGGTCGCTGATGACGATGAGGCCATCCGCAGTCTGGTCACGCATCTGTTCCATCGCCGCGGTGATCTGACCACCGCTGTCAATGATGGCGAGGCTGCGATCGCCCGCCTGGACCAGGAAGACTTCGACCTGCTCGTCCTCGATCTGATGATGCCGCGAGTGGATGGACTGGGAGTGCTGGCTCACCTTGCGGCCCGCTCCACGCGATCCCCGCAGATCATCGTGATGACGGCGGCCATTCCTTCGCTGGCAGCGGAGGTCCCGCGCGATCAGGTGACTGCGGTGGTCACCAAGCCATTCGAGATCGCTGCGCTGATGCGCATCGCAGACGACGTGGTTCGCGGGAAGGCGCCGACGGACTCGACGCCCATTCCTCCCGTGATGGATCCTGCGTAACCCTCAATGCGGCGGGCGGGTTCCTGATTCTTGTGAGGAACCAGAAATCTGCTTTCGGGACATCCTGCCCTCGGCCCAGGCGGACTCAAGGAATTGCTTTTGCAGTTTGTGATCGTGACCCGTGCCGCCCGTTACGATGACCACTCCCACGACCATCACCTGCGCCGATTGCGGCAGGACACAGATCATTCCTCCGCTGCCCCCCGGATCGAGTGCGGAGTGCGAACGCTGCGATCGACTTCTCAGCCGCAGGTCCAGGATGGGGTTCGAGATGCCGCTGGCCTGCGCGGTGGCCATGTTTGCCCTGATGCCCTTCGCTATCTTTCTGCCGCTGATGGACTCCACCATCAAGAACCTCGTGTTCCAGGAAAGCCGACTCGTTTCCAGCGTGGGGGCCATCTACAGCGAGGTGTGGTTCCCCTTCGCCTTCGGCTTCCTCTTCTTCGCCTTTCTCTCTCCGGCGGTGCGGGCCGCACTGCAGGTGCTCGTGCTCGGCTCACTCCGTGGGGGGCGGCGTCTTCAACACCTCGGCCGCCTCTTCCGCTGGAGCGAGCAGCTCCGGATCTTCAGCATGCCGGAGGTGGTGGTCATGGCCGGCATCGGGACCTATTACCGCGCTGCCATCTCGGCCCGCGTGGCCATTGGGATGGGGGCGTGGTGTTATCTGGCCGTGGCCATCCTGCAGTTCCTCACCGATCGTTCACTGGACCGGCGAGCCGTGTGGAGTGCCATCCTCCCCGATCCCTCCTCGCTACCGCAGGGTCGGGTGGTTTCGTGCGAGATCTGCGAGATGACCGTGAGCTGGCAGGGGGCAGGCGATTTCTGTCCCCGTTGTGGTCACACGCTCGACTCCAGAGTGGGAAGGCGGTTGCTGCCGGCCATCGGTGCCGTGGCCGCGGCCATTCCGCTGTGTCTGCCGGCATACACGTTTTCGGTGATCGTGAACGACCGCCTCACCGGCGTCTGGGAACATACGGTCATGGGGACGGTGCAGCTGCTGGCAGATTACGGCTACCCGCAATTCGGAGTGGTCACGCTGCTCGCGGGCGTCGTGCTCCCCATCGTTGAGTTACTCGGTGTGATCTGGCTTCTGGCCTCGGTGCGTTTTCCAACGCGGCGCGGGCTGGTGCTGCGAACGCGCGTCTACCGCGTCCTGCATCGGCTGGTGCGCTGGCCGATGATCATCCCGTTCATCGCCGCGATCGCCGCGCCCATCGTCGACTTCCGCGGCATCGACGACATCGTCGCCGGGCAGGGAGCCACTCCGCTGTTTATGATGGTCGCCCTGATCATGCTTGCCATTCGCCTCTTCGAGCCCCGACTCATGTGGAAAACGGCCGGAGAAGCTCAATGAACGCGAACGACGAAGTCCAGAGCAATGCCGAAGAGCAGGAGACGGCTCAGGCCACTGTGCGTCTGGCCCGGTGGTCGCCCTGGGTCTGGGTCATTCCGGCGATCGCGATCTTCTTTGCCGGCTGGCTCGTGGTGCGCTACGGGTTTGGTGGCGGAGACGTCACCGTTCGCTTCGCTGAAGCGCGAGGACTCGACCGCTACAGTCCGGTGCGCTTTCGAGGAGCCAAGGTCGGTACCGTGCAGAAGATCACGAACGACGAGAAGCTCAGCGAGGTCGTCGTTCACATCTCCATGGACGGGTCGATGAATCACGCGCTGAAGAAGGGCACCCGGTTCTGGATCGTAGAACCGGGGATCGAAGGCGGCGGGCTCGGCGGCCTGCTCTCCGGAACGTACGTGGGAATCGCGCCGGGAGAGGGCGAAGACACGCGCGAATTCGCCGGGCAGGAGTACGCCCCCGTGCTCTTCGCCCCGGAAGCCGGGAAGACCTTCATCCTCGAAGGTCAGGGAGTCGGCTCACTCGCCATCGGCTCCCCGGTTCAATTTCAGGGAATGCGCGTCGGTCGTATTCTCGGCGCCGAGTATGACCCCTCGCGCGGTGTCACGTCCGTCCACGCCTTCGTCGTTCAACGTTTTGCTCACCACGTACGGGAGAGCACCCGCTTCTGGCGCGGCGGAGGGTTGAATTTTTCGTTGGGCGGC
>JBDSGC010000033.1:0-13935 GCA_039919215.1 Thermoanaerobaculia bacterium
ATGAAACGGGCTGGCTTCCCGCGCGTCTTATGAAGGGGTGCGGGCCTTGTTTCCGCCCGCTGCGAATGCGGGCGCTCAAAGCCGCGTTCCATTGCCCGGTGATACCATGCGAACGATGAAAAACGCCGCTGTTCTGCTGCTCACGCTGCTCGCGTTGAGCGCGACGGCAGGTGCTCAGGAGCAACCCTCAGACCCTTACGATTTCATCCTGGCCAAGCTGGCCGCGGGGGACGGCCGGTTCGACGAAGCGCTGGCCACGATCGACAAACTGACCACGCATCAGCCTCAGAATCCGGTGCTCGTGTATGAACGAGCGCTCATCCTGCTGGATGCCTCCCGGCCCGACGCGGCGGAGGCGGACCTCCGCAGAGTGGTGGCACTCCAACCCAGTTTCTACGATGCGGAGCGTGTACTGGGCCGGCTCCTGCTCGATCGGGCAGGAACCGATCACGCGAAGACCGAGGAGGCCCTGACGCATCTGCAGGCCGCCTTTCGAGTGAATCCTGACGACCTGGCCACCGGCATGGCGGTCTCGCAGATCCTGCTGGCTTCGAATCGCACCGCCGAGGCGGAAAAGGTCCTGGCCTCGATGTTGGAGCGCGCTCCCGATCAGCGAGGTCTGAACAATATCTATGCGCAGGTGCTGACCAAGCTCGGTCGTGGCGATGAGTCGAGAAAGTTTCTTGAGCGCGCGGTGGAAGTCGACCCCACCTTTGGTCCGGCCATCCTTCAGCTCATCGACCTCTACCAGAAGTCCAACGAATGGGGAAAGGCCGCCGACCTGCTCCAGCCTCTGGTCACCGAAGATCCGGCCAACCTCGACCTGCAACGGCAGCAGGGTTTCTTCTTTCTTCGCGCCGGCATGACCGAGAAGGCCCGGGACAACTTCCAGTCCATCCTGAAAGCAGATTCGAAAGACACCAGGACGCAGTACTACCTCGCGGAAGCGCTGAGCGACCTGGAGCAGTATGGGGAGGCCGACAGGCTGTATCGCACGCTGCTGGAGAAGACTCCGGATGACGTCGACATTCTGGCCAGCTTCGGACTCAGTCAGATGGGTCAGCGAAAACCGGATGAGGCGACGAAGACCTTCAAGACTCTCCTGGCAGTGCCCGAGGTGCCCGACAACCTTCAGGTCCTGGCGCGCACTCAGCTCGCACTGATCGAGTTGCAGAAAGGCAACTACGCGGCGGCCGTGGACGGGGTGAGGCCCATCCTGGTATTCCGCGACAAGATCAATGCGCAGGCCATCAACATCGCGCTCGATGCTCTCAAAAAGCAGAGCCGCTACGCCGACGGAGTGATGCTGCTGCAGCCGCTGACGGAAAAGTTCGCCGCCGATCCCTTCGTGAATGCCCGCTACATCGAGATGCTCGCTCGGGCCGGCCAGAAAGACCGCGCCCGCGTCGCCGCTGCAACCCAGTCGAAGTTCGGTGTCCGCAATACCGTCGCCGCTGCCGAAGCCTACGTGACCGTCCAGCAGTACGAGACGGCCGTCGCCGTGCTCCGAGAGGCCCTGCGATCGAAACCGGACGACGCCGATCTGCAGTTCGAGCTCGGCTCCGCCTACGAGCGCTCCGGCGACAAGCCAGCGGCCGAAAAGTCCTTTCTCCAGCTGCTCGAAAAGCATCCTGAACACACCGGGACACTCAACTACCTCGGGTACATGTGGGCCGAGAGCGGAACCAATCTCGACCGCGCCGCGGACATGCTCAACCGTGCCGTGACCCAGGAGCCTCGCAACGGCGCCTACATCGACTCCCTGGGCTGGGTTTACTTCCGTCAGGGCAAACTCGAGCTGGCCGAGAAATACCTCACCGACGCCACCCATCTGCTGCCTCGCGATCCCACGGTTCACGAGCATCTCGCCGATGTGCTGGCCAAACGGGGAGAGACCGGACGCGCCCTTTCTCTCTATCGCGCGGCGTTGACCCTTGACCCCGAATCAAAAGACGGGCCGAAGATCAAAGTGAAGATCGCGGAGCTGGAGCGCCAACAGCAGTCGCAGAAGACCGTCCGCTGATGAACCGACGCGCGGTTCCGGCGCTGGCGCTGATCGGACTGGCGTTTGCCTGCCGTACCTCGCGTCCCGCCGCAGAGGAGACGCCGGTCCCGGCGATCGTTGACACCACGGAATCCGGCGTGCGAAGTGAGCTTGCCACTCGCCTCTCCACCTTCCCCGGCGAACGCTCGCTGCTTCGCATTCGCGCCATCGCCGGCGATCGAACACAATCGTTTCGAGCGCAGCTGCAGATCGATCGCCAGCACCGGATGTTGCTGACCGCCTATACGCCCCTCGGGACCACCGCCCTCCGTATCTATTCTGAGGGAGACTCGGTCACCTTCTTGAACGACCTCCAGTCGACGTGGTGGACCGGTTCGGCGGCCGAGATGGCCAGAACGTTTCCCTTTTTCGCTTCGGTGGGACCCTCGACCATGGGCTTGATCCTTTTGGGACTTGCTCCGGCAGATTCCTCCACCCGGTACGAGGTCGGCGTGAGCGGATTGCGCTCGGCCCGTGTAGGGGAGGCCACCGTGAGCTTCGAACCGGCTGTGTATCCGCCCCATCATGTGTCGGTGAATACGGCGGTCGGACGGCTGGAGGTGGAGCACCTGGAGAGCCTCCTCTCGCCCGGGAGCATAGAGATGCCCGTGGTCCCCAAGACGTATCGGTGCTGCGTGCCTCCAGCGCTGTGAGTGCGTTGCGCGGAACGGCGGCAGTCACGTCGTTGCCTTTATGATCGAGACGATGGAACGGCTGGCGCCCGCGAAGATCAACTGGATGTTGCGCGTCACCGGCCGGCGTCCGGACGGCTACCACGATCTGGAAACGATCTTCCAGACCATCTCGCTGCACGATACGTTGCGGTTCGCGCCGGCGAAAGCGCTCTTGCTGCAGTGCGATCAACCCGGGATTCCGAGCGACGAATCGAATCTGGTCATGCGTGCCGCGCGCGCGCTGGGTGTCGATGATGTGGCCATCAGTCTGACCAAACGGATTCCCAGCGGGGGAGGGTTGGGTGGCGGATCGAGCGATGCCGCTACGACGCTCCTGGCGCTTGCAGCAGAGGGCCTCTCCCACGAACGCCTGCGGGCGATCGCGCTGGGGTTGGGTTCGGACGTCCCGTTCTTCCTGATGGGAGGCACCGCGTATGCGACCGGCCGGGGCGAGGAGCTGCGTGCCATGACGCCTGCCTCCGGCGTACCGCTGCTCCTGGTGCTGCCGGAGGAGAGGATGGCCACCGCGCGCGCATTCGGTCTCCTCCGACAGTACTCGGTGCCTCTGGGCTGGGAGAGAGTGAGCAATCTGCTGACGGATGGCCCGTGGACCGTAGGCGCAGGGATGATCAACGATTTCGAAGAGCCGGTCTTCGCCGAACTTCCGCAGTTGCGGACCTGGAAAGAGCGGCTGTACCAGTGTGGAGCTACCTTCGCTGCAATGTCGGGCTCCGGCTCGACGCTGTTCGGCGCGTTCGCGTCTGCAGTCGAGCGCGACGCCGCGGAGAAGCAGTTCCCGGATGTTCCGGTAGAGAGCGCCGAGACGATCTGAAAGCCTTTCGCTACGTTCGCTCGCTCAGACACACTCTGGAAAGGGAATTTACTTGATCCGTCAATGATTGATAGCGGGACTAATGCAAACGTCAGGGACTCTCCAACGTGAGCTCAAGCAGAAGCGAGCCTTTGTCTCCGTCCAGCAGGAGGCCACCGTGGCCATCCTGCGCACGGCCGACCTGGCCCGACGGCTGATGAACCTGGCCCTCGAGTCCAGCGACATCACCGGCCAGCAGTTCAACGTCCTGCGCATCCTCCGCGGTGCCGGACCGGAAGGGCTTCCCACCCTGGAGATTGCCGAACGGATGATCGAGCAGACCCCCGGGATCACCCGTCTCATCGATCGGCTCGAGGAAAAGAAGCTGGTGCTGCGACGGCGGCCTTCGGAAGACCGGCGTTGCGTCTATTGCAGCATCAGTCCGGGCGGTCTGAAGCTTCTGGACACCCTCGATCAGCCCGTCGTCGAAATGGGCAAGGCAGCCCTGGCATCTCTCAGCTCAAAAGAAGTGGCGCAGCTGGTCGAACTTCTCGGCCGGACACGCGAATCCATGAACCAGCAGCTCATCGAAAGGAGACGTACCTCATGAAGTTCCGCACCCTGAGCACCGCAGCCCTGTTGTTCTCCGCCGTCTCGGCATTCGCAGCAACCGATACCTACGTCATCGACAAGAGCCACTCGGAAGCGAACTTCAAGGTCCGTCACCTGGTCAGCAAGGTCAGCGGAAAGTTCGACGACTTCGCCGGCAAGGTGACCATCGATACCGCCAAGCCGGCCGCCTCGACCGTCGAGTTCACCATCAAGACTGCCTCGGTCGACACCGGTTCTGCCGATCGCGACAAGCATCTGAAGGCGCCGGATTTCTTCGATGCCGACAAATACCCGGAGATCACCTTCAAGTCGACGAAGATCGTCTCGAGATCGAAGAACAAGTACCAGGTCACCGGCGACTTCTCGATGCACGGCGTCACCAAGAGACTGACCCTTCCCGTCCAGTTTCTCGGCTTCGCCAAGGATCCCTGGGGGAACCAGCGCGCTGGTTTCAGCCTCAACACCCGGATCAACCGCAAGGACTACGGCGTGAACTGGAACAAGGCGCTGGACAATGGCGGCATGCTGGTCAGCGAAGAGGTGGATATCGAAGTGAACCTCGAGACCACCAAGTCCAAGGAAGACGCCAAGTAGCCGGCACGGCCGGCGGCGTTGGTTCGCACAGCGTCCGCCACGTTTTCGCCTCTGCCCACATTCACTGTTCGAAGGAGCGCCGGCAGGATGTCCGGCGCTCCGAAGGCGTCATGAAAAAGGCCCCTTGGGCTACCCGCGCCGCCGGCCGTGCCGGCCTACGGCGATCGCTTCTTGGTTCGGTGCGTGGGCTTAGCGTTCCATGGATCTTCCGGCCAGGGGTGTTTCGGATAGCGCGCGCGCAGTTCCTTGCGGACCTCCTGGTAGGCGCCATCCCAGAAACTGCGGAGATCGGAGGTGACCTGCATCGGCCGCCCGTTCGGCGCCAGCAGGGCGAAGGTGACAGGAGTTCTAGCCGGTCCCAGGCATGGTGTTTCCCCGAGGCCGAAGAGCTCCTGCAGCTTCACGCTGGCGAGCACGCTGCCGTCGGCGCGGTAGTCCAGCCGGGCTGAGCGTCCGCTCGGCAGAGGGATCGATGTCGGCGCGAGCTCATCGAGCTTTTTGCGGACGGCCCAGGGAAGGCAGGACTCCAGATCGATTGCGTCGATTCGTGTTTTCCCGACCGCCGCCTGCGCGGCCAGCTCTTTCCAGTCGACCGGGAGGTTGGCAAGCGCTACCCGTCGGAGCAGCTGTGGATCGGGAACCACACCCGAGGCCAGAAGGCGCAAGGTCTCGGCGCTCTCGGGCGCGATGGTCTGCTGGTGAAGGAGCAGCGCGCCGTACCACTGCTGCTCATAGGCTCGCACGACGCCGTCCTCCAGACGATGAACGACTTCGCGGTGCGTGGGGATCAGCCATTCGCGATCGACCATCCGCGCCATGCGCACCAGATCCCCTCGAATCTCCAGAACCACGAAGAAGTCGCCTTGTCCGTCGTCGATCTCTCTCGCGAGAGTCGCTCCGGTGCCGGAGGAGAGCAGCAGAGAAGAGGATTTCGGTTCACGACGCATGGCCACGCGATCGGGATACCCGGAGAGAAGCGCGCGACGAAGGGAGCGCTCGTCGATCGATCCCTGCAGCCCCTCTCCGAGAGTTCGACGCGCCGTGGAGGCGATCTCGCCACTCTCGCCCGGAGAGGCCCCTGCGAGTTGCGCACAGATCTCCAGCGCTTCCGGCGCCCCGCTCGCAGCAAGCACGATGCGGGCAAGCCGTGGATGCAGCGGGAGCGATCGAAGGCGCTTGCCCAGTTCCGTGAGCTTCCGACCCTCCACGGCGCCGAGCAGGGTCAGCAAGCTGAGGGCAGCCTCGATCCGTTCCGAAGGCGGCGCTTCGAACCAGGGGAATGTCATCGGATGGCCACCCCAGGCCATGACGTCCAGCAGGGTGGAGGAGAGATCGATACGACGGATCTCCGGTTCCCGCTGCGGGCGCAGCAGATCGCGGGCGTCCCACAAGCGCACAGCGCGTCCCGGCTGGGTCCGTCCGGCGCGGCCGGCACGCTGATCTGCCGAATCGCGAGCGACGCGCTCCACGTCGAGATGGTCGACGGCGGTCTCTGCGTCGAAGCGCAGCGTTTTCTGCAGGCCGGAATCGATCACGTCGGTGACCCCCTCGACGGTCAATGACGTTTCCGCGAGATTGGTGGCCAGAATGATTTTGCGGCGCGCGGCGGGCAGCAGCGCCCGTTCCTGCGCGGCGACGTCGAGCGAGCCGTGGAGGGGAAGAACTTCGGCATCGACCCCGGTCAACTCGAGTTGCGCCCGTTCGATCTCCCGTGCACCCGGCAGAAAGCACAGCAGGTCGCCGCTGGCGTGGACCAGTTGCTGGCGCACCGCCTGGACCATGCCCATGCCCGGGCGATACGAAATCTCGACCGGGAACCGTGCGGAGGCCACCTCGAAGATGCGAGCATCGCCGAGATAGCGGGAAAGACCGGTTGCCTCCAGGGTGGCCGACATCACCACCAGAGCGAGGTCCTCCCGCGAGCGCATCGCTTCGCGAGCCAGAGCCAGCGCCAGGTCCGCATGCACGCTTCGCTCGTGGAACTCGTCGAGCACGATGACGTTGAAGTCCGAGAGCAAGGGATCGCTCTGCAACCGCGCGGTGAGGATTCCTTCGGTGGCCACGAGCAGGCGGGTGCGATCGGAGAAGCGGCGTTCGAAACGGATCTGCCAGCCCACTTCCTCCCCGATGGTCTGCCCTCGTTCCGCGGCGATGTGTCGCGCCAGCGCCCTCGCGGCTACCCGGCGGGGCTGGAGCAGGATGGTCCGTCCCAGAGCGGTGAGAGCGGCGGGGATCCGCGTGGTTTTTCCCGACCCCGGCGGGGCCACGATGATGGCCGTTCGGGCAGCTCGGACATGCGCGACGATCGCGTCGATGTGCGCATCGATCGGCAGCGGCGTTTGTGGCACGGAGGGCATTATGGACACCGGCACGGCCGGCGGCGTTGATTCGCAAAGCGTCCGCCACAATTGTCGCCTCGGCCGCGTTCACTCGATCGCCTTTGATTGCATCGTGGCCTTCGCGCGCCCTCCCCATCGAGAGTGCTGCTTCAGTCCCGTAGGGAGGATTGAGCAGCTACCCCAGCACTTCAGTATCTGGGTTGATCGTGACCGAGAAAGCCGAGTCCCGAAGGGTCGATTGAGCGTCTCCCTGCGGATGTCGCCGCTCCGCGGCTTCCTCAGTATCGCGTGTTGAGTCCCAGCGCTGACGCGCTGGGCTACGGAGATTCCGCCGCTCCGCGGCTGCGACAGTTCGTGTTCGGTCCGGCTCCCAGTCCCGTTTTACCGATCAAATCGCCGCGACTCAGCGCCACCGCTTTTAATGACACGCTCGCGCGGCGTCTGCAATCAAAGGCGATCGAGTAAACAACCGAGGCGAAAATCGTGGCGGACGCTTTGCGAATCAACGCCGCCGGCCGTGCCGGCAGCCTCGATCAGGCGATCAGTTCGTCGTACACGATCTGGGACCAGCTCTCCATCGATTCGCGTAGCGCAGGCAAGTCGCTTCGACGCACCCACTGCCCGGTCATCTTCTCGGTCTCCCGGACGGTGACGTCGTGCGTGCTGGCCTCGAGGGTGTAGACCACGCCGAGGTGGACCCGTCCGACTTCCGTGCTCTCGTCGTTCAGAATTCCTCGGAATTGCAGCCGGAAGGGATCGGCGACACCGACTTCCTCCTCCAGCTCTTTCCGCAAACCCTCGAGCACCGAATGTCCGGGATTGATGTGCCCACCAATTCCCAGGGACATCTTGTGATGCAGGCGCGTCTCGGTCTGCTTCGAGGTGCGCTGCAGGACGAAGGAATCGTCGCCGCAGGTCACGATCACGTAAGGGATGACCTGCCGGAACTGCGGAGACGCTTCGGCGGTGGGACGATCGATGAAGAAGTGGGTGCGCTCGATCAGCTCCATGATCGGCGCTGCTTCGACGGTCAGCGATCCGCGCAGCAGCGGCTGCACATCGAGAGTATTGATGACCATGACATCTTCAATCTTCGTCACGCCAGGGCCTCAAGCACCTGGTCATGAAGGATTCCGTTGGTGGAGAGGCCGCTTCCGCCGTCGGCGCGGGCCTCGCCAAGCAGACTGCTGAACCGGCCTCCTGCTTCCTCCACGATGATCTGGATCGGCGCCATGTCCCAGAGCGCCACCTGCGGTTCCACGGCGATCTCCGCAGCACCCTCGGCCACCAGCATGTGCGACCAGAAATCGCCGAAGCCTCGAGTCCGTCCGCAGGAACGAACGAGCTGCAGAAACTTCTCGGCCGTTCCCGCCAGATCGAATCCAGCGACGTCGTCGTAGCAGAGCTGCGACTCCTGAAGAGAACTGCGGGTGGAGACCTTGATGGGGACCCCATTGCGGAATGCCCCTTCGCCGCGAGCGGCCCACCAGCGCAGGTTCAGTGCTGGGGCGGAGACCACACCGACCAGGTTCTCGAGTGCGATCAGCGTTGCGTAGATGGGGATGCCGCGGATGTAGTTTTTTGTGGCGTCGATGGGATCGATGATCCAGCGGCGACCGGCCGATCCGTCGCTGCCGAATTCCTCGCCGACAATGCCATCGTCCGGGCGCTGCCGTTCCAGCGTCGACCGGATGGCCCGCTCCACCGCTTCGTCCGCTTCGGACACGGGGGTCCGGTCGCTCTTGGTGCGGACGGCCAGCGTGGAGGATTGGAAGTGATGGAGCGTGATGGCGTCGGCGGAATCCGCGAGGGCCAGCGCAAGACGGAGATCGTCGTTCATCGGCGCGAGCCTAGCACGCACGCCGCGCGGTCCCCCGTCGCCCCGGAATCGAGCGAAACAGCAGGCGCCGAAATCTTGACAAACTTCAAGAGATCAACGATGAAGCGACCGATGTTCTCGATGCGAGCGGCCTGGTTGTGCGCGCTTCTGTGTCTTGCGCCGATGCTCCGCGCTGAGGACGCAGTGCTCCGGTGGGGCGGCGACGCCGAAGGTGGCGCCCCGTTCGTGGAGGCCGATCCGAATCACCCGGCCGATCTTCGCGGGTTCGACGTGGAGGTCGCCGCCGAGATCGCCCGCGGTCTGGGACGGAAACCGCAGTTCGTGCAGGTTGGCTTCGCAGACATCGACCAGTCGGTGCGACGGGGCGACTTCGACATCGGAATGAGCGGTGTGGAGGACACGCCGGCGCGCCGGAGCATGACCGCGGCGACGATCCCGTACTTTGAGTTTCACGAGGTGCTTACCGTACGCGCCGCCGATCGAGAGCGATTCACCGACCTGCACTCGTTGCGCGGGCATCGGGTGGGGACACTCGGTGGAACGATCGCCTACGACTTGCTGCTGGCCGCGCAGAAAGATGGCCTGACAGTAGTGAGCTACGACGACGACGTCCATCCCTACTCCGACTTGCGGGAGGGTCGCATTGACGCAGTGCTGCTGGACAACATCATCGCCGCGCGGGCCATGGGGCGCCTGGACGGCCTGATCACGCAACCGAGAGCGGTAGCCACCGGTCACTACCTCGGAGTGCTGGCACCGGCGAATGCGGCTTTGCGCGATCGGATCAACGAGATTCTCAAGTCCCGGATGCGCGACGGGACGCTGGAGCGCATCTACCGGAAATGGGGAATCTGGGACGCCGATCAGCCAGCATTCTTCGCACGGGTCGCCGCGAACTCGGCAGCGACAGAGAAGCTGCCCGAGCCGCAGAAACCGCACCTCTCCAACGGAGACGCACTGCTGCGCTATCTGCCGGCGCTTCTCCGCGCCGCTCTCATCACCATCCTTCTCTCCTGTCTGGCCATGGCCCTGGCCATCACCCTCGGCGTCCTCATCGCCAGCGGCCGCGTCTACGGAAATGGATTGGTGAAGCTCATGCTGACCATCTACGTGGAGGTGGTGCGCGGCACGCCCGTGCTGTTGCAGCTGTTCGTTCTCTATTACGGTCTCTCTTCGGTGATCCGACTTCCTGCTTTTCTCGCAGCGCTTCTCGGTCTGGGGTTGAACTATGCCGCGTACGAGAGCGAGATCTATCGCGGAGCGCTGGAGGCGGTGTCCCGAGGTCAGCTCGAAGCGGCGCGCACGCTGGGGTTCAGTGAGGGCCAGGTGCTGCGACTGGTGCGTGGACCGCAGGCCTTCCGGATCGCCCTCGCTCCCATGACCAATGATTTCGTCGCCCTGCTCAAGGATTCCTCGCTAGTCTCTGTGATCACGGTCATCGAGCTGACCAAGCAGACCTCGATCTTTGCGGCGAACGTCGGGAGCTGGGTAGTGCCCGGCCTGATGTGCGCCGCGCTGTATCTGCTCCTCTCGCTTCCGTTGTCGCGGTTGGCGGGCCGGTTGGAAAGGCGATGGAGAGCGGCCAGTGAGTAAACGAGGAAACAGGTGATGAGTGCCATTCTGGCGATCGAAGGCCTGCAACTGCGGCGAGGGGACCGGCAGGTGTTGCGCGGCGTGTCCCTGCGGGTCGAGAGCGGCGAGCTGGTCGCGCTGATGGGACTCTCGGGGGGCGGCAAGACCACCGTGCTGCGATGCGTCGCGGCACTGGAGCCGTTCGAAGCGGGAACGATCGACGTCGATGGCGTACGGTTGGTCCCTGGGCCGCTTCCCTCGCGCACGGTGGCCCGCCAGCTCCGCAATCGCGTGGGGATGGTCTTCCAGCTTCACTACCTGTTCGACCACCTGACGGTCACATCGAACGTCACCCTGGCACCGATGCACGTTCGCTCCATGCGGCGGGCCGATGCGGAGCAGCGTGCGCTGGAGTTGTTGGAATCCCTCGGCGTGGCTCATCGGCGCAACGCATTTCCGCGGGAGCTCTCCGGCGGGGAAGCGCAGCGCGTGGCCATCGCACGGGCCATGGCCATGGAGACGTCCCTGCTGCTGATGGATGAGCCGACCGCGTCACTGGACCCGGCGCGCAGAAATGAGCTTGGGGAGACCCTGCGCGGGCTGACTGAAAAAGGCCGGACGCTCGTCGTCACCACGCACGACGACGATTTCGTGCGGGACTTCGCCACGCGCGTGATCATCCTGGCGGAGGGAGAAGTGGTGGAAGCGGGCGATCCGCGCGAGGTGCTGCGCAATCCGCAGCACCCGGCTACGCGCAAGCTGCTGCAATCGGCGCATGGGGGCGAGTCCACACCGCCGAACCCGTGATCCAAGGTTGCCCGCCGATAGTCTCTTCTCGCTGAGTTGGTTTTGGATGGAAGGCTTCATAGAATTGCTGAGTGCCGACCAAGGTTCGAGAGGCGATTCGTATGATTGAAGAGGACGGATGGTTTCAGGTGAAATCGCGCGGGGGCCATCGACAGTTCAAGCACTCAACCAAGGCGGGACGTGTGACGATCGCGGGTAAATCGAGCGACGACTTGGCCCTAAGACATTCGACAGTATCCTCAAGCAGGCGGGCCTGAAGGCATGAATACGTATCGATTCCTCATCGTGGTCGAAAGTGCGGGCAGCAATTTTTCAGCGTACTCTCCGGACCTTCCCGGTTGCGTGTCCACCGGAAGCACCCGCGACGAAGCCGAGAAAAATATGTATGAAGCGATTCAGCTTCATGTCGAAGGCCTTCGGGAAGATGGGCTTCCGATTCCTACATCGAGCGCGATTGCTGAATACGTAATTCTGGGTGCCTGACTCGCTGGTGTCGCATCAGCGTTTGAAGAAAAGCGCGACGCTCATGGCCAGTCCGATGGCCACCACGGCGCGGCGGACGAACACGCGCCCCAGCCTCCGGGCCATGCGTGCGCCCAGGAAACCGCCGACGATCGATGCTGCGGCCATCTCCATCGCGTCGATCCAGATCACCGCCCCCGAGAAGGCAAAGTAGATCGCAGCGATGCCGTTGATGCAGACGGCGAGCAGATTCTTCAGCCCGTTCATTTCGTGCAGGTCGGTCAACCCGATGAGCCCGAGGGCGGCCAGCATGAGGATGCCCATGCCGGCGCCGAAGTAACCGCCGTAGAGCCCGACCAGGAACTGGAAGGTGAATACGAACAGCACCCAGCCGCTGGCCGGTCGCGCATTCTGGGCCCGTTCCAGCAGGCCGAGGCGCCGGGTGATCAGCTCCTGCGTCGCCAGAAGCAGCGTCGCGCCGAGGATGAGGAAGGGGACCAGGCGGCTGAAGGTCGTGGCGCTGGTGTGCAGCAGGAGCACCGCGCCGATGATTCCGCCGGCAAGCGACGGCAGAGTCAGAAGAAGCAGCCAGCGCTGGACGTTTTTCAGCTCGTTCCGGAAGCCGAACATCGCGGCGAGCGAGCCGGGCCAGAGGGCCACGGCATTCGTGGCGTTGGCCATGATGGGATCCCGCCCGATCCAGATCAGCGCCGGAAAGGACAACAACGTTCCTCCGCCGGCGATGGAATTGACGGCGCCGGCGAGCAGCGCGGCGATGAGGATCACGGCGGTGTGCATGGAAGGCTCGCGTCGAGGTTACGAGGTTGAGGGAAGGGCCACAACAGATTTCACGATGCATCGCCGTGGTCCGTGAGAAAAAGTCCAACGAGGTTCATGCGCGCGAAGGCCGCCGTTTTCCACGCGCCACGCGTTTCCCCGGGCCGAGGCCGGGGCTGGATTGCCCGGCGCGCCTGCGCGTTCGATCCCGTCGAGAGCCTTAATCTCTTGACGCGCGAAAGTGTCGTGAAGTCCGCGCTCAGCGAATATCACGACTTCAAGCAGGCTACGAGCCGGTTTTTCCTCGCCGCCGTTCTCACATCTGACACTGTTCTTGAAGTTGTTCGCCGTGAATTGAGAAGGGTTTCAAGCGACGTCAAGATCACAGTTGAAGAGTTGCGCAGTGCGCTCTCGCACGAGGTTCTGAAGCGAGAAGTGATTGAAGGTGAGAAAGCGGATCAAGCTCGGAAGAAGGTGGCACGGGCTGCGAAAACCGCCCTCCGGCTCAAGAAGGACCGGAGTGAGCAAGCTGTGGCATCCTTTGAAGTGAGCGATGACCCAGGCGGCGCTTCCGTTTGAAATTCTCCAGTTAGCCCAGGCAGGGCGTTGAGACGGCTGGCGTGACCTCGCGCCCTCATCGCCACGCGTAGACGTCCACGTTCGCGTGACTGCGCAGCTGTCCGGTCCAGGTCTCGATCTCCTTCTGCAGTTGCCGGGAGCGGATCAGGGAGCGCACCTCGTCGCGCACATCGCTGAGCGGGGGAATGGCCAGGCCGCGTTCCTTTCTCTGCTGGCTCCAGGCACCGGCGTAGTACGCCTCGATCTCTTCGCTGGACACCAGGACGGTCGGCGCGAAGCGCTCCTGGATGTATGCCTCCACCTGGAGCTGGCGCTTGATCAGCGCACGAATCTCATCGACCGAAAGCTCTGCTTTGAGCAATGCAGCATCGAACGTTGCAGGCGACGCGGAGCGTGCCCGGATCTCCTGCAGCCGCGTCTCGATGGAGTCTTTGGAAATGTCCTGAGCCCCGAATCGCTCGACGTCGCGAAAGCGAAGGGCCTGCGCAATCAGCGTGTCGAGAATCTCGTGACGATAGTCATCCTCGCTCTGCCCTTTGGTCCGGGGAAGAAAGCGAATCAGCGTCATCTGGCTGATCTCGCTCACAGTGATGATCTGGCGATCGATGACCGCGGCGATTCGATCCACGGTGAGTGCCGGAAGCGGTGTGGCGGCGAGCGTGAGAATCCAGGCGAGCAGGAGGGGAGGGAGCGTGCCGAGGCAGGCTGGCCAAGGCCGTCGTCTCCCGGTTCTCGATTCCGTCCTCATGGCGTCCATCGTTCTGCTAATCTTGACAGCTCGGGGCGCAATTCCTCAATTCTTCCGGTGGTTAGCACTCAACGCC
>JBDSGC010000034.1:0-13912 GCA_039919215.1 Thermoanaerobaculia bacterium
ACAGTGAGGTAGGGCTTGTCGGTGGTCGCCGCAAAGGTCGTGTCGGCGAGCGCCCGCTTGCCGCTGCTCTTGATCGTAAGCGTCAAGGGAATGTTGACCGGGGTCGTTGTTCCCAGAGGCACCGGCGCATCGGCTCCTCGCGAAGTCTGGGGCGGTGCACTCTGCACCACGATGGAGACCGGCGCAGAATTCGCGCCGGGAGATCCATTGCACGACACCGCCCGCACCCGGTAGTAGTACGTCGTGGTGGTTCCCACCGTATGGAGGAACTGAAGCGAGGTGCCGCTCGCGGGTTTGGTGCTCACGTTCGCGCTGAAGTCCGGCGTGGTGGACTCATCGACCAGGTAGGTGGCTGTGGAATCGGAAACCGGGGTCCAGCTCACCGAGTAAGGAACTCCGCTCAGCGTGAGTGAAGGCACATTCGCGCGCGGTGTGCAGGTCACCTGATCCGGGGTGTCGAAGGCGTAGACGAACGCAAGTTCGTCCTCGGTTACCGGATCGATGACCAGCGTCAGAGCGACGAAAAAGTTGTTGGCGCTGGCAGGAGGAAGTCCCGTGACCTGCGTCGAGGTGCTGAACGAGGCTCCCGCAGCCAGCGTGGTCGTGGCGACGCAGAGGGCGAAGGAATTCTGTTCACCGGGAAATGTGCTGGAGTCAAAGCATTCCGTGGCTCCGAGCGAGTTGCTGAAATTCGTAAACTTCGCAGCGGGCGATTCTGAGTAGAATCCGAAGATGTACTCACCGGCGCAGGCGTTGGCGCCAATGTTTTTCGTCACCGACTTGCAGGTCCCTGTCGCGCAGGACAAGGTGATCTCGAGGTCGCAGGGGGTCTGGGCGAGAAGAGGGACGCTGAGCGCGGTGAGGAGCGAAGCGAGAGCGAGAGTGCGGAACACGGAGGCCTCCTGGGTTTGTGAAAACCAATTCTATCCGGTTCTGCAGGCCGGAGACTGGGACCGGCGTCACCGACTGCCGAGCTTGGCGAGTAACGCGTCGAGGTTGCCGGGACCTGGCTGTAGTTGGAGCGCCGCGGTGACCAGCTGATTCGCCTGTGCCGCATCGAGACCCTTTGCTGTTTCCAGCTCCGTGATGGCGGCGTCGAAGTGTTGTGCCTGCACCAGGGCCAGAGCTAGGTAGACGTGGGGTGTGGCGGACCCCGGGGCGAGCTGAACCGCATTCCTCAATTCGGTCACGGCGTCTTCCGGATGATTCTGGCGCGATAGAGCCGCCCCGGCCTGAAGGTGCCGGAGCACGGCCGCTTCCTTCGGATCAGGCTTTGGCTGGGCCAGCAACTGGGCTGCCACGGCGAGGTTGTTCTGCGCATGCGGAGCGAGGGGATCGGCGCTCAGCGCCCGCTGGTATTGCGCCATGGCCTCACGAATGAGCTGGTCTCGTGCGGAATCGACCGGCATCGTCCGCGCCTTCACCAGCATCGACGTCCCCAGGCTCACATAGGTCTGGGAGTACCAGTCGGGGCGGGCCCGCGCGGATTCGAGGAGTCCGGCCGCGCGCTTCAGGTGCGGCATGGCTCGATCGGGATCGCTCAGCTCCAGCGCCTGGCCGAGGAGATACTCAGCCTGAGCGTTGTCGGTGGTGACTGCCAGCGTGTGGCTGAAGAGCGTTTCACTCGATCGCCAGAAGTTCGTCTGATGGAAGGCGATGGCCGCGTACGCCGGCACCGCGATCGCGGCGAGCAGTCCCAGCGCGCGACGGGGGATCTGGCGCGACCAGGGATCGAAGGCCACCGCGAGGAAAATCCCGATGAATGCGAAATAGGTGTAGCGATCGGCCCGTGCCTGCGTTCCGATCTGCACAAGCCCGATCACCGGCATCAGCGTGATCCCGTACCACAGCCAACCGGCCATGATGGCGGGCCGCTGGCGGGCCACCCTCGCCGCTGCCCACGTGATCGTGGCAAGGATTGCGACGGCGATAAGCGCGGCAGCGGCACCGATCGGTTTGAACGGAATGGGCACTGCCATTCCACAGGGCACGGCTGCCTGGACGAGATAGGTCACCGCCGAGACGGCAGCGTTGGCAACGCGTTGTCCGATGGCAAGTTCGTCTACCGATTGCATGGCCTTGAGATTGCGCTGCCCGATGACCGCGATCACGCATCCGGCCAGTGAGAGGGCGAGGAGAGGAATCTTCTCGAGAATTCGAGGTACGACTTCCGACCGGTTGCGCAGTCTCCGGAGAGGCCAGAAGTCGACGACCAGAAGCAGGAGTGGAAAGGTGACGTACATCTGCTTGGAGGCCAGGCTGGCGGCGAATGCGGACGCCACCGGCCAGCGACGCTCGGGATTACGCGCGTAGAAGAGCAGAGCCAGAACGATGAAGAGGGTGGAGAGCGTGTCTTTTCGCTCGGATGCCCATGCGACCGACTCGACGTGCATGGGGTGGATGGCAAACAGCGCCGACACGAAGGCGGAGCGGGCGGTATCGCCTGTCAACCGGCGCAACGCGGCGAAGAGGAGGCAGGCCGTGACCGTGTGCAGGGTGACGTTCATCAGCAGATGCGTGCCGGCGCGCAACTGCCACAACTCCACGTCCAGCATGTGCGACAACCAGGTCAGCGGATACCAGCCGATGCTGGTGGAGGTGAATGCCCACCTGATGGAGGAGAGGGAGAGCCCCTGCATCACCGTGGGGTTCTGGTAGAGGAATTGCCCGTCGTCGTAATTGATGAACGAGTGCGAGGAAACTTGACCGAAGACGGCGTAGGTGAGGATCACCAGCGCTGCCGAAACCATCCATTCGCTGCTGCGCCACCTTTTGGAATCAGGGACAGCGGCGCTTACGACGGAAGCCGGAGCGCGGTCTCGTTTGTCTCGCGACTTGCGCCCCATGCCGCCCATCAGTGTACCGGTTGCCGCTTGCGGGAGACGTTGCCTAGGAGTCTGCGCGGCAGAACGTCTTGGAGCGTGATCTTGGCGGAGCCTTGGGCAACCAGCGCCGCCGGCCGTGCCGGCCGAGGCGCTTCCGTCGCGGCCGGCCGTCCCGGCCTACCGCCGGCTCGATCGCCGCCGCGTCGGAGAGTCGGTGGTCGTCAACCATCGTCGCGCGGTGGGCTCATGCAGAAGGAAATCGAGCAGAAGCAAGGCACCTTTGTGCGCACCTTTCGATGAAAGCGTTTCGCCGTCGATCGCAAAGTCCTCCCGCAGCCAGCGCAGCCCGTCGGACTGGCGTGCAGTCGTTCCGTTGGCCCAGAGGTAAGGGCCCCACGCAATCCATGGGGCGATGCCGACGCGGTCGTCGACGTTGCCGAGGCGGGTGTCCCAGAACCAGCCACCGATGGGTGTCTGCTCCTCGAAGATCTGACCCTCGATGACCCAGCGATGTGAGAACCCCGACTCATACGCAAACGGTTCGGGGTTCCAGTTCGTGGTGGCATACCCGCCGTAAACCCGGCTGGAAAGATAGGCCACTTGAAGATTGGGATAAGCCTTTTTCATTTCCCGGAGGGTCGCAGCGATCCCTCCCTTGAGGACAAACCCGTCTCCCAGCGGCGTCCCCAGCGGAACATAGGGATTGTTGGTCACGACCTGAACCCATGCTGCCTGCACCTGTTTTCCGGTGACACCGGCGGGGAGCAGCACCGAGGTCCGCACGGAGTCGTAGATCGGGCGCCCGCCGGACTCGTACGACCAGGAGCGGAAGTCAGCGCCGTCGCGCGCCGCATTCAGAAGCACCAGCGAATCATGGTTGATCGCCGGATTTGAGCGGGCCATGGCCATGAGCGATCCGCTTTCGCAGCCGGACTGCGCATCGGCGCCGCACATGATCCGCGCGGTATCGCCGTACCCCACGGCGAGGAACACGATTTTGCCCGAAGGTGAAGGCTGCCCGTTCTCGTCGAGTGGCTGAATCCTGGCCGCGTTCTCCATCCCCAGGGCCAGGTGACCGGCGGACATGGTGTTCGTTCCGTTGCCGTAGAGACCCCCAAACAGCACGCCCTGATAGGGTCCGGCACCGAGCTGATCGATCGGCCAGTGGGTCGAGAAATCATCCGCGTGCAGAGGGAGCGCGAGGGCGATCAGGAAGGTCAGGATGATGGGGCGCATGCGGCCTGTTCCATCAAACACGGTGCCAGCGGACATGGTCCCGGCGAAAAGGACCAGACCAAATTGATGATCGACCTCGACGCCGCCTTCCACCGCTTGGGGCTCTCCGCGTTCCGGAGGAAGTTCCGCCTGCAGGGGAAAGAGCTCGCGGATCTTCAGACCTGGGGACTTGCTCACGTCATGAAGCAGGGGGCCGATCTGATCCAGCAACGTCTGGCCCCGGCCGAGCCTCGCAATGACGGGCGGCAGACCCCGTGGAGGAATCACCCCATCTTCGTGGCTCAGCACGCCACCGGAACCTGCTGCCGCGGATGTCTCGAGAAAACGTACGGAATCGCGAAAGGCAGAGCGCTCACCGCGGACCAGACCGCGCAGGTGTTGTCGGCGATCGAGCGATGGCTGAGCGGAGAGCTGGCGAGAACTGGCTGATGCGGCGGACAGTTACGCCGTATCGCCATTGATCCAACATTGATCCGACGAGCGATCTCGGCAATCATGGCCGCACACCATGAGTCCGGGAATTGTGTCGGGCACACGTCTCGGCCCTTACGAGATCGTTTCGAAAATCGGCGCCGGGGGCATGGGCGAGGTGTGGAAGGCCACGGACACGCGTCTCGATCGCAGCGTGGCCATCAAGGTCCTGGCGTCCGAGCTTTCCGCCGATGCGCAGTTCCGCACACGCTTCGAGCGCGAGGCGAAGACGATCTCGCAGCTCAATCATCCACACATCTGCGTGGTGCACGATGTGGGGCATTCGGCGACCGCGGACGCGTCGCCGCTCAACTATCTGGTGATGGAGTTGCTCGATGGCGAGACGCTGGGCGAGCGGCTTCTCCGCGGCCCTCTTCCGGTCGAGCAGGTGCTTCGAATCGGCGCGCAGATCGGCGAGGCACTCGACGCGGCGCATCGCAACGGCGTCATCCATCGAGACCTCAAGCCGGCCAACGTGATGCTGACCAAGGCTGGGGCGAAGCTGCTCGACTTCGGGCTTGCCAAAGCCGCGCAGATCGCTCCGTGGGGCGCCGGACACTCAGCCACCATCGCCCGGAACGGCGCGCCCGACTCCCCGCCTGAAGAAGGCACCCAGGTGCGCTCGCTGACGGCGGAGGGGACGATCGTCGGGACGTTCCAGTACATGGCTCCCGAGCAACTCGAGGGTCTTCCCGCAGATGCCCGCACCGACATATTCGCCCTCGGCGCCGTTCTGTACGAAATGGCTACGGGCCGCCGTGCCTTCGACGGTGCGACCAAGACCAGCATCATCGCGGCGATCGTTGACCGCGATCCGCCACCCATCCGGCAGTTCCAGCCGCTCACCCCTCCCGCCTTCGAGCATGTGGTCGCGCGGTGCCTGGCCAAGAGCCCCTCGGACCGCTGGCAGAGCGCTCACGACATCGCTCAGGAGCTCTCGTGGATTCGCGAGGCCGGGTCGCAAGCGGGTGTGGCCGCGCCGTTGGTTGCGCGGAAGCGTTCGCGCGAGCGCCTTGCCTGGGCACTGGCCGCAACGCTGGCCCTCGCACTCATCGCCGTCACTGCCACGCTGGTGCCGAGACTGCGCCGGGCGAACCGGCCGTTCGTCGCAGACATCGCTCCTCCTCGCGGCGCGCGCTTCAATGCCGTGGGGGATGAAGCAGGTCCTCTGGTCCTCTCACCCGATGGGACTCTGGCCGTCTATTCGAGTGCCGACAAGTCGGGGAACCGACTGATGCTGCGGTCCCTGCTCACGGGGGAGACCAAGGTGTTGGAACGCACCGAGGGAGGGCAGTTTCCCTTCTGGTCGCCCGACAGCCGGAAGATCGGTTTCTTCACGGTCAAAGAGCTCGAGCGGGTCGATGTCAGCGGTGGCTCCCCGGTCCCGATCTGCAGAGTGATCAACGCGCGTGGCGGAACGTGGGGCGCGGGTGACACGATCGTTTTTGCTGCGGCGACTCAGGATCCGCTGAGCAAGGTGGCGGCGTCAGGCGGAATCCCGGTCGCCGCGACGAAGCTCGATGTTGCGCAGCACAGCAGTCATCGCTGGCCGTCGTTTCTGCCGGACGGCAAGCGCTTTCTCTATCTGGCGTGCAACCACGAAGATCCCGGCGGCAGCGTCAATGCCGTCTATCTCGGGTCGCTCGACGGAGCCGCTCCCCGCCTGATCCTGCGCAGCGTCTCCAATGCCATCTACGCCGACGGGTATCTCCTCTTTGATCGCGACCAGACGCTCTACGCCCAGAAGGTCAAAAGCGACCTGTCGCTGGAGGGAGAACCGGTTTCACTGGCGCACGATGTCCTCTACGACTCCGGCATCTGGCGCGGAGCCTTCTCGGTCAGCAACGACGGACTGCTGGCCTACCACTCCGGGCGGGCCTCTGTGCTGTCGAAGCTTCTCTGGCTGGATCGCCATGGCACACTCCTCGAGACGGTCGGCGAAAAGGGAGCCTACTGGGACGTGGAGCTCTCCCCGAATCAACAGAAGGTACTCCTGCCCATCGGAGACCCGCAGCGGGACCTGTGGATCCAGGACCTGATCCACAAGACCAGGACCAAGCTCACGCTCAACGGATGGGCGAATGCTCCTGCGTGGTCGCCGGACGGGACCACCATTTACGTGGACATGCTGCGCCACGGGAACGTGGAACTGGTGTCGAAGCGGATCACGGGCGCCGAAAGGGTCCTGAGCCGGAGGAAGACGTTCTTCGCGCCGCGTGCCGTTTCCCCCGACGGCAAGATCGTGTTCCTCGAGACGAGCGGCATGATCGAGCAGCTGCCGCTGGACGCCCCCGACAAGGCGGTCCCGCTCACGCACTCCGGATCGAGTGCTTTCGGACCGAGTCTCTCTCCCGATGGCAAGTGGCTGGCCTACGGTTCCAACGAGAACGGCCGCGAAGAAGTCTTCGTGGTCTCGCTCGCTCAGCCTGAGCTGAAGTGGCAGGTCTCCGCCAACGGAGGAGGCATGCCCCGATGGCGCGGCGACGGGAAAGAATTGTATTTCCTCGATCCGACCAGCCACATCAACGCCGTCCCGGTCGTCGAGAACGGTACGGGCCTCGACTTCGCTCCGCCGCAGGAACTCTTCGCGGTCACCCTTCGCCCCACAGGCCGGACCTATGACGTCGCTGCCGACGGGCAGAAGTTTCTGGTGAACGCGCTGGCGGACGAGGACTCGCCCACGGTGATGCTGGTCAGCAACTGGAAGACTCTGCTGCCGCGATGAGTCCCCGGCTCGCTCTGGAAGGTGCTGCTGGATCACCATCCCGCCGTGATCCGATCGGCTGAGGGGGATCCTCTGTTCAGTGTTCACTGCTCCCGATAGACTCTCTGATCATGGCAAAGCACATCACCGCGCCTACGGTCGTCGCTGCGGCAGGGAACCTGCCCAAAGTCATCGAGGAATTCGTCGGGCGGGTGAACTCGAAGACCGAGGGTGTCAGCATTGCGCGGATGCGCAGTCCGGCGGGATGGGTGGAGCCGGGGCAGACTCCGGAGTTCGATGAGTACACCGTGGTCCTGCGCGGAACGCTGCGGGTGACCACGAAGCAGGGATCGATCGATGTGGCCTCGGGGCAGGCGGTGATCGTCAACGGGGGGGAGTGGGTGCAATACTCGACGCCTGGTGCCGAAGGCGCGGAGTACCTCGCGGTCTGCCTTCCAGCCTTTGCGCCAGGCACGGTCCATCGCGACGCCTGATGAAGGCTCACTGGGATCCGCGGCAACTGACCGAGCCGGTTCCGGCGAGCCGTCGATTCGTGGTGTGCATTACCAGCGCGTACCTGTTGATCGCCGGCTTCGTGGCCTGGCATCACGAGATGTGGCGGGATGAAGCGGACGGCTGGCTGTTCGCACGCGACGGGAACTTCCTGCGGATCGTGGACTGGTCAAGACACGCCGGCACTCCGACGCTCTGGTATTTCCTGGTGGCTCCTCTCGCGCGGATCGGATTGCCGGCGCAGTGCCAGCAGATTCTGCACCTGGCCATCGCCGGCGCGGCGGTTGCGGTCCTGCTCGCCTGTGCGCCGTTCAGCAGACTGACGAAGATCCTGATCGCCGCTTCGTACTTTTTCTCGTACGAATACTCCGTGATCGTGCGCAGCTACGCGCTGGCCATCTTGCTGGCGTTCACGATCGCCGCGCTCTGGCCGTCGCGGCGCGACCGGCCCTTGACCATTGGCTTCGTTCTCTTCCTGTTGTTCAACGTGAACGCGCAGGGCTTCGCCTTCGCCGCCGCGTTCTCTGTGCTGTTTGCTGCAGAGGCGCTCTCCGAGCAGACGCTGCGCGGGCGTCGAGCCATCGCCGTTCTGGCGATGACTTGCGGTGCGCTGATCTCATGGCTCCAGGTGCGCACACCGCCCGATCCGGCGCGGCAAGGACCCTTGTATCTGTTCAATGCAGACGCGTTTTCCTGGCTGATCGGGAACGCCTGGTTTCCAGGCGCCAGCTACGGCGTCGCCGCATTTCTATGCGGCCTGATCATCCTGCTCGCCGTGACAGCGGTGCTTCGCTCGCGGGATGCGGTTTTCCTGCTCTGGATCCCGATCGCCCTCCTCGGCGTGCTGCACAGCTGGGTGTGGCTGGGCGGACTTCGCCATGCCGGATTCTTTCTGATCGCCGCGCTCCTGGCGCTCTGGATCGATGGAACGCGGAGAATGAACTCGCCGCCGACCAGGACAGGTGAGGTGAAGAAGGTCCGGCTCCAGGAAGGAGCCCGGCCCGCTGCCGCCCTGCTCCTGAATGCCGCCCTGCTGTTCTCCACGACGACGGCGATTCGCTACTGGATCGCGGACTCGCAGGCAAGCTTTTCCGGTGCACGAGAGATGGCCTCATTCATCCGCTCGCACCACATCGACCGCGACCCGATCGCAGCGCACAACCTGACGCAGTGCGAGGCGCTGCTCCCGTATCTCCCCGCGACTGCGTTCTGGTATGCCGGCCTCCAGCACGAGGGCACCTACATGACGTGGGACGCGGCGATGGAGCGGGCGTTGGACGTGCCCTATCCCGTCGCCGAAGCGCGGTCGCGCACGCACTTCCTCGGCAAGCGTTGGACGTTGTTGCTGAATGTGGAGATGCCGGCGCCGGAAACACACGGCTACCGGCTGCTCTTCGCAAACCAGATTCCGGTTTTCGAGAAACGGGACGAGCGCTACTGGCTCTATCAGCCTCTGCACCTCGGGCCGATGACGTCGGGAGGCAGAGTTCGATGAAGCTGCTCGTGCTGAACCATCAGGAAGTCGAAGAGATGCTGACGATGAGCGAATGCATCGCGGTGATGGAGGAGGCGCTCTCCGCGCTCGCCCGCGGCGAGATGCACCAGCCGCTGCGCTCCATGATGCGGCCCGACGGCGCGGCGGGGATCCTCGGCTTGATGCCGGCCTACCGGCGGGGCAGCGCGCCGCTCTTTGGTCTAAAGGAAATCTGCGTGTTCCCCGGCAATCCCGCGCGCGGGCTCGACTCGCATCTGGGAGCGGTGCTCCTTCACAGCGGCGAGACCGGCGAGCTGCTCGCCGTAATGAACGCGTCGGCGATCACAGCGATTCGCACCGCCGCAGTCTCGGCGGTGGCCACGAAGCTGCTCGCGCGCGAGGACGCGCACACGCTGGCGCTCATCGGCGCCGGAGTCCAGGCGGAAACCCATCTGCGCTCCCTGTCGCTGGTGAGGGACTTTCGCGAGGTGCGGATCTTCAGCCGGACGCGGGGGAAGGCGGAGGCGGTGGCGCAGGCGTTCACCACCGCACAGATGCACGTCGTGGTGACCGATGACATCGAGGCCGCCGTCCGCGGCGCCGATGTGGTGACCACCGTGACCAGCTCGCGCGAGCCGGTGATCCGCCTTGAATGGCTTGCCGCCGGAACGCACATCAATGCCGTCGGATCGAGCATCGCCTCCGCGCGAGAACTGGACTCGGCGACGATGGCCGCTGGCTTGTTGTTCGTCGATCGTCGCGAGTCGACGCGCAACGAGTCAGGAGACTTTCTGATGGCGCGGAACGAGGGAGCCATCGGTGATGACGCGATCCGCGGCGAGATCGGGGAACTGCTCACCGGTCAGGCGGAAGGCCGCCGATCGTCAAACGAGATCACCATCTTCAAGTCGCTCGGCCTGGCCACCGAAGACCTGGCCGCGGCAGCGTTTCTTTACGAGAAGGCGCTGGCCGCGGGTCGCGGAACGCTCATCGATTTCCATCCGTAAGGACTGGCGTTTTGAGCACGGACAGCGTGCGCGCTGCGCCTGAGAGGGAGAAGAAGGCGGTCGAATCCGTCGCAGCCGATGCGCGCCGGAGGCGTCCCAGGCGGTAGCTTGTGCGTTGCCGCAGGAATCATCACAGCTCCGAAGGTCAGGCTGGCGATGGTGAAGAATCGCGCCGCATTCATGGGAATATCGTTGCATGAAGCGGGGCGAAGCGTGGGGAATCGTGGCCATCGCGGCGAGCGGCGCCCTTTCCATCGCGTTGTCCTGGAACCGCTGGCTCGATCCGGTCATCGATGCCGGCCGCGATCTCTACGTGCCGGTTCAACTCGCGCACGGCGCGCATCTGTACCGCGACGTGGCGTACAACTATCCGCCGCTGGCGCCCTATGCGCTGGCCGCGCTGGTCCGCCTGTTCGGCAGTTCGCTCGCGCTGTACGTCGCCATCGGTGTGGTCCTCGCCGCCGGCTGCGCCAGTGCGATCTACCTCTTCGCGCGCCGGATCGCCGGAGTGGAAGCGGCCTTTACGGCGACGCTTCTGTTCACCACGCTGTGCGTCGCCGGGCGTCCGAATTTCAACTTCTTCTTTCCGTACGCGCACTCGATGACATTTGGCGCGGCGTTCGCCATGGCGTTTCTGGCGTCGTCCTGGTGGATCTGGGGAGTGCTGGCTTGCGCCACGAAGGTGGAGTTCGCCGCGGTGGTGATCGCGTACGCGGCGGTGACGAAGCGCTGGCTCGCCGCCGCACTCTTCGCCGCGATCGCATTCGCGGTGACGCCTTTTCCCGCAAAGTTGATGCACGGCGCGAGCGGCTTCTACGCGCGGCTGGCCCGCGGCGACTGGCGGCAGATCCTCGCCGGAGTGGTGATCCTCGGCGGCGTGGCGATGTTGTCGACCGTCCCGCGGGCCATCTGGATCGCGCCTCTCTTTGTGTTGATTCCTGCCGACGACCTGCTGTCCGCAGCGCCCGCCGTTCATCTCGCGCTGCTACCGCTGCTTCGAAAGAGGATGGGCCTGTTTCCCCTGTGGTGCGCCTCGGTAGTTTCCACGGCGCGGATCCCGATGAACGTCAACGCTTCGTACAACGGCTTCGCCTACGTCCTTCCGACGATCCTTCTCTTCGTCTGCGCCGCGTTCACGCTCTTCCCCAAAACGCTGTGGATGGCTCTCTTCATCGGCGTGTCCCTGCACGCGCTGTGGCGTCCTCGGGAACCGGTTGTCCGCGTGGATACGGCGCACGGCGATTTTTTCGACCGCGACCTGTCGAGGGGACGTGTGCTCAACGAGATCGTGGCCTTTCTGGCCCGGGGAGCTCCTCTGTCGCCCGAAGCCATGGCCGTCCAGCAACCCACGCAAGAGACGCTGGCGGTCCTCCCGGAAGGAGTCTCCATCAACTACTTCACCGGTCGCCGGACACCCTTGCGGACGTATCTGTTCACTCCGCCTGAGTTTGACGAGTCGGCCACACGGGATTTCGCGGCCCATCCGCCAGACCTCGTGCTGTTCGTCCCCCGAGCCCTTCCGGAATACGGATCGCGAGGCTTTGGAGTCGACTATGCGCAGTCGCTGGCGGGTCTGATCGCCACCCGCTACCGTCACGTCCGGACGTTCCGGCATGGCTACTACGTCGCGGAATTGTGGCGTCGCCGATGAAGCGGGACGTGCTGCTGCTCCTGTTGATCTTCGCCGTGGCCATCGCCATCGTCGATCCTCGCGGCAACATGCCCCTGGACGACGATTGGGATTTCGCCGTGGCCACGTGGCACTTCGCGAAGACGGGGCACTTCTCGTTCACGCCATTCACCGCGACCTCGCTCTACGCCCAGGTGCTCTGGGGCGCGCTCTGGACGCGATTGTTCGGCGCTTCGTTCTTCGTGCTGCGCTGCTCCATTCTCGCGCTGGCGGCATTGGCGCTGGTGGTGTTTCGCGCGTTGCTGGAGAAACTGCCGCTCCGGCCCTGGATGCGTTTCGCAGCAGCGGCGGCGCTGCTGTTTCATCCGATCTTTTTCTGGTCCTCGTTCACGTACATGACGCACGTTCCGTTCGTCTTCTGCTCCGTGGTCGCCGCCTACTGTTACCTCCGAGGCTCGACGGGGCTCGGTTCGCTGGCGGTGATCGCTTCCTTCTTCATCCGGCAGACCGGCGTGGTCACCGCGATCCCGGCGGTCCTGCTGGCGCGCGACCGGAAGTCGCGCATGCTCGCGGCGGCTCCTCTGGTGGTGTTTGCTGTGGTGTGGCCGATCCTGCAGCACGGGGAATCCGGCTTTCACGCGCAACCGTGGCAGGCGCCGTTCCATGGAGCGCTCTATCTGTTCGATCACTTCTCGGCGGCGGCCCTCTTCGTGCTGCCGCTACTCATCCCTGCGATCATCACTGCGCCTGGTGCGCTGGGTGACCGGCGGATGGTGATCGGAGCGGTGCTGCTCTTCCTCGCTCGCGCGCTGCTGTTCCTCGGCTTTGCCAATCCTCCGTGGGATCCGATTCTCACGTCGACGCATCTGTTCGGTAACGTCTTCACGAACCTCGGGCTTGGTCCGCAGACTCTCTGGGACCGGGCGATGCTGGGCTACGCCTATCCGATCCATCTTCGAGAGGGGATGCGGCTTCCGCTCACTCTGCTGAGTGCGATTGCCGGAGGAATCCTGCTGGCCCTGGTCATCGAGAAGGCCCGGAAAGCCATTGCCGGCGGGCAACCGGTCGCGCTGCGGTTCGGCGTTCTCCACTTGATCTGTGCGAGCGGGATCCTGGCGTTCTCGCAGCTCTGGTTCGATCGATACACCATCGACGCGACCTGGTCGCTCTGTTTCGTGCTGCCGCTCTGCTGGCCCGCTCTCCGGTCCTCGTCGAGCGCGGCGAGAGTGCGTCAGGCCATCGCGTTCGTCGCCCTCCTCGCCTTCGCCCTGTTCGACACGCTCGCGGTTCGCGACTATCTGCAGTGGAATCGCGATCGCGGACAGGCCTGGCAGTCGCTGGTCGCATCCGGCGTGCCGCCTCTCAACATCAATGGCGGCGTAGAGCTCAACGCCATGGCCCGGGACCCCTTCGAGCGGCCGCGCCGGAACTGGGTCATCCGGAACGACTACGTCCTTTCGTTTAACCCCATGGACGGGTACGACATCGTGCAACGGTTCGGCCGCGTCTATTCGCTGCGCCGGCGCAGTGACACGAAGTCCCCGCCACCGACGAGCAACTGGCGGTAATACAAGCGCTGCCGTTCGCGCGCCGAGGAATCCAGGACATCCTCGGCGTTCCCGATGGGCCAGCCTGCGGGGCCGAGCCCGTCTGGAGTATTGGACGAAAGAGATCTGGCGCTAACCGGCGGCGAGCATCCGCCGCAGAAACTCGTCGTAGCGCGGGTCGTCATGAACATTCGAAAACGGGACCATCCGGATGCTGTCACGAAGTGAGACGTCGAGAGTCTGGAGTGCCTTTTCCAGCCAGAAGAAAGCACGATCGTTCTCGGCGAGCCCCGCGTAGATCGAGGCGATCTCCGTCGGCGCGACCTGACCGGTCGGCCAGAGCGTCTCCAGCTCGCGTGCGACGGCTCGGGCCTCCGCAGTTCGACCCAGTCGCGCGAAGGTCCGGGCCAGATGAGCCCGGCCTTTGTTCGGCGGTCCGTCAACCTTCGCCATGCGTTGGTAGACCTCGACCGCGAGCTGGTACTTCTTCTGAGATTCGTAGGCC
>JBDSGC010000035.1:0-5302 GCA_039919215.1 Thermoanaerobaculia bacterium
GAGAGCCCGCGACCTCCGCTGCCGCCTTGGTTGCAGCAGCGGTCCAAGACAGGGTTCAGCGTTCCGCTCAAGCAGTGGCTCGATCTGCCGCCCGATGGAACCACCACACGGATGCGGGGCTGGGCCAAGGTTGTGGCGGAACAGTTCGAGCTATGAGTGACGTCAGTTCCCCGCACCGAGAGCGACGATGAAAATCCTGCTTCTCTGCACGGATGCGTACGGAGGTCACGGCGGCATCGCGCTGTTCAATCGCCAGTTGATCAGCGCACTGGCCACGCATCCTCACTCTGAAGAGATCGTCGTCGTGCCTCGCGTCATCGTGCACGACCTGGAGCCGCAACCTCCGACGGTGACCTTCCTGTCTGAGGCAGCACGAAGCAAGTCCAGATACGTCAGCACCGTGCTGGCCACCGCCCGGCGCACCAGGTTCGACATAATTCTCTGCGGTCACGTGAACCTCCTGCCGCTCGCCCGATCGCTCGGACAGGCTCCTGTGCTGGTGATCCACGGCATCGAAGCCTGGAAACGCCACCGCGTTGTCGAGATGCTCGCGCATGGCGTGCGAGCCGTTCTCGCCGTCAGCGAGCTGACCCGGGACCGCTTCGTCAACTGGTCGCACTACCACGGTCCGTCGTTCGTCCTGCCGAATGCAGTGAGGCCCGAACTTTATGGTGTTCGGGAGAAACGCGCCGATCTCATCTCCCGCTACGGGCTCGCCGGCAAACGGGTCCTCCTCACCCTCGGCCGCATCGCACGCGAAGAGCGCTCGAAAGGGTTCGATGAGGTCCTGGAAATTCTTCCCTCACTGCTGGCAACTGATCCCGACCTGGTTTACATGATCGCCGGGAGAGGAAACGACGTGGCGCGGCTGGAGGAAAAAGCGCGAGCTCTGGGCGTCCGCTCCCGAGTCGTATTCACCGGCTTCGTGGCAGAAGCAGAGAAAGCCGACCTGTACAACCTCGCCGATGTGTACGTGATGCCGAGCCGCGGTGAAGGATTCGGCTTCGTCCTCCTCGAGGCGATGGCCTGCGGCGTCCCGGTCATCGGCAGCCGCCACGACGGCGGCCGCGAGGCCCTGGCGCACGGAGCACTCGGACTACTTGTCGATCCGAGCAATCCCGCCGAGCTCCGGGACGCAGTCCGCGAAGCATTGCGGAATCGCACGCGGACGATCCCGCCCGGAATGGATGCCTTCGCCTATGAGGCATTCGAGCAGCGCGTACACCACATCGTGGAGGCGTTGCAGCATCGCTCCCTGGAAACGGATCCTCACATTTTGGCGTGAGGAATTCCAAAGCCGCCGACCCTCCTCTCGATCGGGATGAGCCGGAAAACACCGATAGAGTCCGTGGCCGTTTCGGGACCACGCACGGGACCGGGCTACGTCATGACCTCGTCCGCATGTGATGGCTGGTGCCGGGGGCGTTCGCCGGCCGAGCGCCCTGCTATTCGGTCGATGATAGGAAGCGACGTCAGGTAGTCGAAATCCGGGAAGCTGCGTGATGGAGGACCTTCCCGCCGCGAATATCCGTCGCTGCGGTAGCACACTCGCCATTGTGGGGAACCGCAAACCCCGCTAGAGTCGAACACGTGCACACCGTCATCGAGGCTCGTCGCGGTTTCGCCAGATTTGAACTCCGCGAACTCTGGCAATCGCGGGAGTTGCTCGGCTTCATGACCTGGCGCGACGTTTCCGTCCGTTACAAACAAACCGTCATTGGCGTGCTCTGGGCTTTCATCCGACCGTTCCTCACTATGGTCGTCTTCACCGTCGTGTTCGGGCATCTCGCTCGCCTTCCGTCAGAGAGAGTTCCTTACGCCGTTCTTGTTTTTGCGGCCCTTCTCCCCTGGCAGTTCTTCGCCACCGCGTTCAGCGATGCCGCAGGATCGATCGTCGGAAATGGACACATGATCACCAAGATTTACTTTCCGCGACTGATCCTTCCCCTGGCCTCCATCGGCGTCGGCATCGTGGACTTCGCGGTCTCCTTCCTGTTCCTTCTGCTGATCATGGCGGGCTATCGCACCGCTCCGTCGCTGCGCATCGTCTTTCTTCCCCTGTTCATCCTCCTGTGTGGCACGTTCACACTGGGACTCAGCCTCTGGTTCGCGGCGCTGTACGTGAAGTATCGCGACGTGCGCCACTTCATCCCCTTCCTGACACAACTGGGGTTGTACGTCTCTCCGGTCGCGTTCAGCAGCACGATCGTCCCCTCACGATGGCGTCTGCTCTATTCACTGAACCCGATGGTCGCCGTGATCGACGGGTTCCGCTGGTCGATTCTCGGAACGACCTCCCTTTATGTGCCGGGACTGGTCGCCAGCATCGCCATATCCTTCCTGCTCCTGGGTGGGGGGCTGCTCTACTTCAAACAGACCGAGCGCGTCTTCGCGGATGTGATCTGAATGCGCGCGGTCATCACCGGACAGGGAGTCAGCAAGTCCTACCGGCTGGGAAGTCAGGCCACGGCCTATAACGTGTTGCGGGAGCGACTGGCAGAAGCGGTACGCACCGGCTTTCGCCCACGAAACACACAGGCCGATGCGAGCCTGTTCTGGGCCCTCCGGGACGTTTCCTTCAGCGTGGGAGAAGCGGAGGTCGTCGGTCTGGTCGGAAAGAACGGCGCAGGCAAGTCGACCTTGCTGCGGATTCTCAGCCGTATCAGCCAGCCCACCAGGGGTCGGATCGATCTATATGGAAAGGTTGCCAGCCTGCTCGAGGTGGGAATCGGATTTCATCCTGAGCTCAGCGGCCGGGAGAACATCTACCTCAACGGCGCCATCCTCGGCATGAGCAAGCGCGAGATCCGGCGAAAGTTCGACGAGATCGTAGCGTTTGCGGAGATCGAGCGCTTTCTCGACACGCCGGTGAAACGCTACTCCTCCGGCATGTACGTTCGGCTGGCGTTCGCTGTCGCCGCGCATCTCGAGCCGGACATCCTCATCGTAGACGAGGTCCTCGCGGTCGGGGACTCAGCGTTTCAGCAGAAGTGTCTCGGAAAAATGCGCTCGATTCGCGACGAAGGCCGCTCCGTGATCGTGGTCAGCCACAACATGTCAACGATCTCTTCGCTCTGCCAGCGCGCCATCTGGCTGCAGGAAGGGATGGTGAAGGCAACCGGTCCCACTCAGGAAGTGGTCCGCGCGTACCTGGCCGAAGGCGTCCAGAACGATTTGAACTGGACTCCACGGCATGCCGTGACCAGCCCGTTCGAATATCACTCCATCTCGATCATTCGCGGCGATACCGGGATTCCTTCTGAGGCGATCCCAGCCGACGCGCCGATCGATGTGGTGTTCGACTTCACCATCCATGACGCCTTTCCTGCCCGCCGCATCGAGCTCCGCCTGATGAACGACGCAGGAGATATTCTGCTGACCACGACCAGCGCCGACTCCAGCGGCCACACTCGCCATGAATGGCAACGGGGACGACAAGAGTTTCGTTGCCGCATCCCGGCGAACCTCCTGACCCCGGGGCGCTACTTCGTGAGCGTCACCGAACCCTACGGCGACTACGACATCCTTCGCGACAACGTCCTGACGTTCACGGTGACCGAGGAGAACAGCCTCGCCGCACGCGACGAGCGGCAGGGGAAAATCTCGCCGATCCTCGAGTGGACTCTCACTCCCGCAGCAACGACAACCAACGGATGATCGCCGACCCCCCTGCAGACTCATCCACGCGCCGAGATCATCGATCCAGTTCCGCCAACGATTCCTCGATCGCTTCCGCGTCGCTCGGTCTTCCCATCGTGTGCGGCCACTCCGCTCCCGGTTCCCGATGCATCATCCCCAGACCAGCAGCCGCGCGAATCGTCTCCGCCAGGGAAACTCCGAAGAGACCATCCAGCCGTCCCGCCGGCTTCGGAGCCGAAGCCCGCTCCAGGCCGCTGACAATGGGGAGCGCAAGACCCCGTTCGAACGAGGCACGCCACCCCAGGAGACTGCTTTCCAGACTGCAGGAGGGGTTCACAGTGTCGAAGGCTGCACGCCGCAGCCGGTCGAGAAGCTTTCTGTCCTCATCAAGAAGCTGAACGGCCGAAGCGAGCGCCGGCACATCTCCCACACCACCGATCAGCGCATTCACTTCGTGGACGATCCGTCCCTCGGCTTGCAGGCCGCGGTAGGACGTCGTGACCAGCGTTGCTCCGTGAGCCATCGCTTCCAGCGCCACGATCGGTCCCGTCTCCCACGCGGAGAGAAGGATCAGGATTTGTGCTTCGGGATAAACCTGATCGTAGAGCTCCTTGCGCGACAGCAGTCCCGAGAATCGAACCCTCTCATTGCCCGACAGGGCATTGCGTAACGCCGAGCCCTCCTCGCCCTCACCGACGATGTTCAATTCGTACGAGACTCCCCGGCGGTCCAGCTCCTGGCAGAGAGGAATCAGATCGCGTACCCGCTTCTGCTCCTGTTCCAGCCGGCCGGAGTAGAGAAGACGCAACGGACTGGAGGGACTGAAAGAGGGGGGATCAACGGCCGGCTCCACGCCGTAGGGGACGTAGTCGACGCGCTCGCGAGCCATCCCGGAGATCGTCATCAGCGCGCGCTCGGCCAGGCGATTGGTCGCCACAGCGAGATCGATCAGACCTGCGTAAGCCCTGACGTCCGCGAGATAGTCGGCGCCCAACCCGTGGAGAGGATAGAAGAGCCGGATGTCGCGCCGCCTCGCTTTCTGCCGGCGTACCGCTTCCAGCGTGTCTGCGATGTTGACCGGGATCACGACGTCGGGCGCGGTGCGCGCGATGGCCGCTCCGAGGGCACGCACACGCCCTTCCGCAGTCCCTGTCGGCGCGGCAATGTCAATCGAGGGAACAGAAAGCAACCGGGCAGCGCGATAGCGATCCGGGTCGTGAAACTTCCGTCCGCGAACGAGCCCGAGAGTGACGTCGTGATCCTTTGCCAGCGAGCCTGCGAGCCCTTCGAGCCACGTTTCGACGCCGCCCCACGGGTGCGCGGTCTGCGTCACGAAAAGGAAGCGGACCATTGCTGCTACTCAGGGCGCGAGCTGATCTGCCGCGCCGGGTTCCCAGCCCAGATCTCAAATGGTCCTACCGCGTGTGTGACCACGCTTCCGGCGGCGATCACGGCTCCCGAAGCGATGGCCACGCCCGGCAGAATGATGGCGCCCGCTCCGATCCAGACGTCATCTCCGATGGTGACGCCGGTCTTCTCCGTACTGCAGGGCGCGTCGATCATCCGCGAGCGGCGAGAAAGGTCGTGATTCGCCGCGACAATCGTGCAGAACTGGGCGATCAGGCAACCTTCCCCGATCCGGATGGTGGTTCCTTGCGCCAGA
>JBDSGC010000036.1:0-3548 GCA_039919215.1 Thermoanaerobaculia bacterium
TCTCCCACGAAGACCGGCTGGAAGCGCCGCTCCAGCGCGGGGTCCTTCTCGATGTGCTTCTGGTATTCGTTGAGCGTCGTCGCTCCTACGGCCCGCAACTCCCCCCGGGCCAGAGCAGGCTTGAGGAGGTTGGAGGCATCCATCGCCCCCTCGGCCGCCCCGGCGCCGATCAGGGTGTGCAGTTCGTCGATGAACAGAATCACCCTGCCTTCAGATTCTTCGACCTCTTTGATCACCGCCTTGAGGCGATCTTCAAACTCGCCACGGTATTTGGCTCCGGCAATCAGTGCGCCGAGATCGAGTGAAATGACGCGCTTGTCTTTGAGCCCTTCCGGAACGTCGCCTTCGATGATCCGGCGGGCCAGCCCCTCGACGATGGCCGTCTTTCCGACACCTGGCTCTCCGATGAGCACGGGATTGTTCTTGGTCCTTCTCGATAGCACCTGAATCACGCGTCGAATCTCTTCGTCGCGCCCGATGACCGGGTCGAGCTTGCCCCTTCGCGCCAGGGCAGTCAGATCGCGGGAGTAACGTTCCAGCGCCTGGTATTTGTCTTCGGGATTCTGATCGGTGAACCGGGCGTTGGCAAGACCGCGATCGTGGAAGGGCTGGCGCGACGGATCGTCGAAGGCGATGTGCCCGAGGGCCTCAAGAACAAGCGCGTGGTGTCGCTCGATCTCGGCGCCATGATCGCCGGAGCGAAGTATCGCGGCGAGTTCGAGGACCGGCTGAAGGCAGTGATCAAGGAAGTCGAGGAGAGCGATGGCAGCGTCATCCTCTTCATCGACGAGCTGCACACGCTGGTCGGAGCCGGCGCGGCGGAAGGGGCGATGGATGCCTCCAACCTCCTCAAGCCGGCGCTGGCGCGCGGAGAGCTTCGCGCAGTCGGCGCGACCACGCTCAACGAGTACCAGAAGTACATCGAGAAGGATTCCGCTCTGGAGCGCCGCTTCCAGCCGGTCTTCGTAGGGGAGCCGACGGTGGAAGACACCATCGCCATCCTGCGCGGGTTGAAGGAGCGCTACGAAGTCCATCATGGAGTGAAGATTCAGGACTCCGCCATCGTCGCCGCCGCCACGCTGTCGCATCGCTACATCAGCGATCGGTTTCTGCCGGACAAGGCCATCGACCTCATCGACGAGGCGGCCTCGCGATTGCGCATCGAGCTCACCTCCATGCCGCAGGAGATCGACGAATTGCAGCGCCGCATGACCCAGCTGCAGATCGAAAAGCAGGCACTGGCGCGCGAAGAAAACGCGATGTCTCGCGACCGCCTGGCCGTGATCGAAACAGAGATTGGCAGTCTGCAGGAGAAGATTTCCGGCCTGCGTGCGCAGTGGGAAAGCGAGAAGGGCGTGATCACCACGATCACTGATCTGAAGAAGAAGGTGGAGAGCACGCGCGAGGATGCCGGTCGCGCCGAGCGGGAGGGCGACCTCAGTCGCGCCGCCGAGCTTCGTTACGGCACCATGCCGCAGCTCAACACGGACATCGAGGCGGCCACCGCGAAGCTCGTGGAGATGCAGAAGGGAGGAGCCCTTCTGCGCGAGGAGGTGACCGACGAAGACATCGCCGAGATCGTCTCCAAGTGGACCGGAGTGCCTGTGACCAGGATGCTCGAGTCGGAGCTGCAGAAGCTGGTGACCATGGAGGACCATCTGAAGCTGCGCGTCATCGGTCAGGAGGAGGCCATCACCGCCGTCTCCAACGCGGTGCGCCGCTCAAGGGCGGGTCTGAAGGATCCCACCCGCCCGATCGGCTCGTTCATCTTCATGGGTCCGACCGGGGTGGGAAAGACCGAACTGGCCCGCGCGCTGGCTGGATTTCTCTTCGACGATGACAACGCCATGGTGCGTATCGACATGTCGGAGTACATGGAGCGGCACGCGGTGGCCCGGCTGATCGGCGCCCCTCCCGGGTATGTGGGCTACGAAGAGGGCGGCCAGCTCACCGAGGCCATCCGCCGGCGTCCCTATGCGGTGGTGCTCTTCGACGAGATCGAGAAAGCCCATCCGGAGGTCTTCAACATCATGCTCCAGGTTCTGGACGACGGCCGGCTCACCGATTCCAAGGGACGGGTGGTGGATTTCAAGAACACCGTGATCATCATGACCTCGAATGTCGGGGCGCAGTTCATCTTCGATTACCAGAAGTCGGCGCAATCGCCGGCGCAGGAAGAAGAGATGCGCAGGAAGGTCGACGAGCAGCTCCACGCGCAGTTCCGTCCGGAGTTCCTGAACCGCATCGACGACGTGATCATCTTCCACGCCCTTGACCTTGCCCACATCAAGCGGATCATCGAGATCCAGCTGCGCGGCTTGGCGAAGATGATTGGCGATCGCGGCCTGAATCTGGAGATCAGCGATGGGGCCAAGGACTTCATCGCCCGCGAGGGGTACGACCCTGCGTTCGGAGCGCGGCCGCTGAAACGGGCCCTGCAGAAACTGATCGTCGATCCGCTGGCCATCCGGTTGCTGGACGGCACGTTCAAGACGGGGGATACGGTGTTCGTGAATTTCAGCGATGGCCGAATCGATCTGGCGCTGCAGCCTGAGGCCGGCGCGGTGAATTAGGCCGGCACGGCCGGCGGCGTTGGTTCGCAGAGCGTCCGCCTCGATTGATGGTGAGAAACGGGATCGCTCCATCGAGAAGCGCACGGCCTTCGACAAAGGCGCCCGAGTGAACGCAGTTGCGGCGAAAATCGTGGCGGACGCTTTGCGAACCAACGCCGCCGGCCGTGCCGGCCTACCAGTGTCCGCGGTCGCTGCCGAACATCACCTCGTACACCTTGCGCGCCCAGCTTCGCTTCCCGAATTCGATCCGGCCGCTGCCGTCCTGACTGAGCCACTCGCGAATCGGCAGCGTGAATCCTGTCTTTCGCCGATCGAGCACCTCGGGTGGCAGCGGCGGCCGCGCCGCCCGGGCCAGCAACTGCTTGCCGCGCTCCCGGCGATGGACCAGCGCGGGCGCCACCCTTCGCAGCAGATGCGCATCCACCAGCGGCACCCGCACTTCCAGCGAATGCGCCATGCTGGCCCAGTCCATGTCGCGAAGCAGCTGATTGCGCAGATAGAGCGAGGACTCCATCGCGGACACGCGCGCGAACGGATTGCCGGGATCGGGCGTAACCGTCTGCTCGATCAGCGAGAGCAGGTCGAGCCGCCGGATCCCCTCGCTGGCCACCTCGGCGCCCAGCAGATCCGGCAGCTCTCCCGCGAGAAAACGTCCCCGCTTGACCAGGTAGGCTCCGGCGTAGCTCGACCCGTAGCGAACGATCTCACCCATCTTCGGGCTGATGTGCCGGCTGCGCTTTGCCAGCGCCGCGTTGAGGCGATGCACTCCGTTGCCGAGGCCGGGGATGCGCGATAGCAGCGAGGTGATCGGCATCCAGCGGGGGATGTCGCGAAACGAGGTGTAACCGCCGAAAAGCTCGTCGCCTCCCGTTCCTGACATGGCCACCTTCAGTCCGGATTCGGCCGCCGCTCTGCTGATGAAGTAGCTGTTCAGGCCATCGACCGAGGGCTGGTCCATGGCCTGAAAGATGCGCG
>JBDSGC010000037.1:0-5015 GCA_039919215.1 Thermoanaerobaculia bacterium
GCCGGCATGACCGGCACCGCGGACACCGAAGCCTCGGAGTTCCACAGCATCTACAAGCTCGAGGTGGTGGTCATCCCGCCCAATCGCATCATGGTCCGCGACGACTCCGCCGATCTCGTCTACCGCACCGAGCGCGAAAAGTTCGAAGCCATCGTCGAGGAGATCAAGAAGCTCAACGATGTGGGGCAGCCAGCGCTGGTGGGAACGATCTCCATCGAAAAGTCGGAGACCCTCGACAAGATGCTGCAGAAGCGCGGCGTCCCCCACGTGGTCCTCAACGCCAAGTACCACGAGCGCGAAGCAGAGATCGTGGCCCAGGCCGGACGCAAGGGTGCGGTCACCATCGCCACCAACATGGCCGGACGGGGAACCGACATTCTTCTCGGCGGGAACCCCGAGTTTCTTGCTGCCCAGAGAAACAAGGATGTGGCCGACCCGGCAGAACGGCAACGCAACGAAGAAGAGATCCGCGAGCAATGGCAGCGCGATCACGATGAAGTGGTTCGCATCGGTGGCTTGCACATCCTGGGCACCGAACGTCATGAGTCGCGGCGCATCGACAACCAGCTCCGCGGCCGCTCAGGACGGCAGGGCGATCCTGGCTCGTCGCGTTTTTATCTTTCGCTGGAAGACGACCTGATGCGCATCTTCGGCGGCGATCGCCTGATGGGCTGGATGGAACGGCTGGGCATGGAGGAAGGCGTGCCCATCGAACACCGCATGGTCACCAAGTCCATCGAGCGGGCCCAGAAGCAGGTGGAAGGCCGGAACTTCGAGGCCCGCAAGCATCTCCTCGAGTACGACGACGTCATGAACAAGCAGCGGGCCTCGATCTACACGCTGCGCCGGTCGATTCTCGAAGGCCGCGAGGGTCGCGACTACATCCTCAACGCCGCCGATGAGATCGTCGAATTCATCATCGACACGCATTACCCCGAGGATTCTCACGAGCATCCCAACGAAACGGAGTTGAACGTCGAGCTGTACGACTACTTCGGCCTGGACCTGAAGAGTGCCGGCATCGACCTCGATTCCACTCCCCGGGCACAGCTCAAGGAACGCCTCATCGACGCGGTGAACACTCGCTACGACGAGAAGGAAGGCCAGATCGGTGCGGAGATGATGCGCCTGCACGAGCGCTATCTCCTGCTGCAGATCATCGACCAGCAGTGGAAGGATCACCTCCTGAATGTCGATCACCTCAAGGAAGGAATCGGGCTGCGCGGTTACGGTCAGCGCGATCCGCTGATCGAGTACAAGAAGGAGTCCTTCGAAATCTTCCAGGAGATGATGGAGCGCATCCAGAATCGCATCGTGCAGTACATCTGGAAGACCGAGGTGGTCGTGGAACGGCAGGGCGTCGACGCGGATGGGGAAGTGCAGCGCGTGCAGCGCGCCTTGCCCCCTCCAAAGCCGAAAGCGCAACCGATGGTCTTCTCCGGATCGCAGGGAGAATCGAAGGCGCCGGTGCAGCGAAAAGAGCCCAAGATCGGTCGCAATGATCCCTGCTGGTGCGGCTCAGGCAAGAAGTACAAAAAATGCCACGGAGAAGCGGCGTAGGCGAGCGCCTGTCACCGGAGCCGGAAAACGGCAGGTCGTGGAAGCCGTGACGACAAACTCTCCCATCGAGAGTCCCTCTCCCCGCTGTGGGCGCGCTTCTACTCGGCAGCAACGCGCTTCGGCGGTTTCTCCGAGTTCTTCCAGGCCGACCACCAGAGATCGCGAAGCAACCCGGCGCCGGCGGCGATTCGTGCCGTGGCGAAGTCGAGCCCGATTGGGGAGACCGGCTTGAATAGGTCGAATGCGCCGTCGCGATCGATCGTGTAGAGCTGCTCCACGAGGCTGTTCGATTCGCGAACCATGGCCATGGCCGCTCCGAAGTAGTCCGCACGCAGCGTCGCGTTTTTCGCTACGCGCGGAGCGACATCCGCAGTGGCCACCGCGTGCGAGATGAAATAGCGCTCGAAGCGATCGTGCGTGCTGCAGTCGGTGGCATAGCCGTTGGGATTGGGCAGCACCCATCCGTTGTAGTTGATGGTGGCGTGATGCGGATTGGAGGCATCGCCGGCGAAGTGGCCGAGGACTCCCGCGTCGCGAATGATGTCGGCTTCGAGGAAGCGGCGCTCCGGCGATGCCGGGGTCGCGCTCCGCCACTGCCGGAATTCCCCCGTCAGCCGCTCGGAAATCTCGGCGATCCGCCAGGGAAGAAATCCGCTCGTGGAGTTGAAGATCCCGTGCCGGCGAAGCGTCTGCGACGTGCTGAGTAGAGAGATGAACCGGTACCGGTCAGGCCGCAGTTCGAGCCCTTCGACGAACTCGTAATCGAGGAAATGGTCGGGACTGTTGGCGGCGTCGATCGACTCGCCCGCTCCCTTCCAGCGGTCGGGATCGTAGGCCGTCCACACCAGCTGCGGAAACGCCTCGTAGAAGAATCGCGGCATGTCGGTGGGAAGCGACATGGTTGCTGCTTCATTGACGAGGTAATGACCCTTCTCCCCCCAGGCCAGAAGCGGCATCGCGGAAAAAAGGAGGAGGAAGCCAGGCAGCAGGCGTTTCATCGGCCGGATTGTACGCGCGGTTGGCGGCAGCCGATGGGATGGTTGAGCGGCGATTCCATGGTCGGGGCAAGAGGATTTGAACCTCCGACCTCACGGTCCCGAACCGTGCGCTCTAACCAGGCTGAGCTATGCCCCGATGGAATGAGAAGACGCGCCCGGGCGGCGCGGAGGAACGCGGATTCTAGGGGATCGGCGTCGGCGGGTCAAACCTGGGGCTGTACAGGTTCATTCCTCAGAAACGCCAGGAGAGTCCGGTCGAAATGATCAGTGGGCGAACGCGGATGTCGGTCGCCGAGAGGGTGCCCAGGAAGGTCGCCCGCGACTTCGTTTCCACCGGGATGTAACGGGCGTCGCCGACCAGGCTCCAGCGAGGCGACACCTTGATCTCCAGGCCTCCGTCGACCACCAGTCCGGTGGGATCCTTGAAGTTGATTCCGCTGGCAGTGCCGACCTGCCGGTTGATGTCCTTCAAAATCACGTGGGCGATGCCGGCACCGATGTACGGCCGCACACTGCCATGCTCGACGAGGTGCCATTGCAGGACCGCGGAGACGGGGTAGATCTGGGCCCGGCCGAGGTCGGCGATGGCGCGGAAGTCGCTGCCAGTGACCTGAACCTGAAGATTCGACCGGAGCGCGGCGACTTTCGTCTCCACCGACACGCGATCGCTGAGGAAGTAGTTGATCCCCACCCCGATCCCTCCCGAGTTGTCGAACCGGGGATCAAACCGCGTGGTGTTGGGCGTGAACGACTCGTTCTTCCCGGTGCGATGGCCGCCTTCCACATCAACAATCAGGTCCTTACGGTGCTGCGCCATCAGCGGGGTTGCCAGGAGGAGCAGCGGCAGGAGGACGACGTTTAAGTTTCTCATGACCGTTCGTTCACAGCAAAAAGCGTGCTCCCTCCGTTTCTGTCGGAATCGCACGGCTCCCACTCCTCGTTCGAACAGGGTGAAAGGAAGTGCCATCCTCATGTTGAAGCGACTGCTTTCCACTGCTCTTCTCCTGGCCTCTCCCCTTCTGGCCCAGCCTTCTCCGGAACCGGTAACGGCGAAGGTCGATGTCAACGTTGTTCTCCTCGATGCCATCGTCACCGACGCCCGCGGAAATCAGATTCTTGGTCTGGGCCCGGACGACTTCATCGTTCGCGAGAAGGGCGTCGTGCAACATGTCGATTCCGCTGACTACTTCACCAATCGCAGACTCCTGAGCGGAAGGGAAGAGGACGCCGCCTTCCCGGTGGAGAGGGTTCATGAGGCGCGCTATGTGGTCTTCTTCTTCGACAAGCCGAATTCAAACGAGGTATCCGGAGAGCTGATTCAGGCCCGCCGCGACCTGATTCGGTTCCTGGACCAATCCATGGCGCCGAACGATCGCATCGCCATCGTGGGCCATGACGTGCGGCTCAAGGTCTACAGCGACTTCACCTCGGACAAGACGGAGCTCCGCCGCGCACTGACCGAGGCCACCTCGTTCAGCCGCGGCAAGATGCAGTCCTCGGATGGCTCGGCAACGGGACCGTCGATCCTTCGCAGCGTCGATGTCGACCGCATGATCAACCACACCGGGACGGTGTTCGAAGGTCTCCAGACGCTCGCCGATGCGCTGCGACCCATCAAGGCAAGGAAAGATCTGGTGCTGTTCTCCGCAGGCATCATCGCCCCCGACGAAGACGTCCGAGGAGGGATGGTTCTCAATCGGAGCCGGTACTACGCGCCGGCAACGGACGCGCTCAATCGCGCCAACGTGGCCGTCTACGCCATCACGCTGCAGGGTTACGAAGTCCCTCAGTACGTGAGCCAGAACCTGGCCAGCCTGGCCGCCGACACCAACGGCGAGTTCTTCCGCTACCACACCAGCTTCACCACCCCCCTGCGAACGATCGAGAAAAACAGCGGCGGCTACTACCTGCTGAGCTACCGACCGGTCAGCCGTGAAGGTAAGGGGTTCCAGAAGGTCGACGTGTCGCTCAAGAATCGGGAGTTCCGAGTCAAAGCCAGAGCGGGCTACGCGTTCAACGAGTAGTAAAGCCTGCGACGCAGACCACAGCTGCCGAGACTCGCGGGATCTCTATTCAAGCCGTACGCGATCTCCCGGCGCGAGCTGTCCCAGCTTCCACAGATCCCCGCTCACCACCGTCGCCGGCTGCAGGTAGCCGCCGGTGATCGGATGATCGGGGCCCATGGCCATCAGGCTGCCGTCGGGGTGCCATTGCAGTGTTCCGAACTGCACCCCGCACGACGGAAGATCGGTGGGAAGGGTGACTGGCGAAAAGGTCAGCGGCGTCAGGCGGATGCCGATGCGATTCAGTTGCGAGCTGACCTCCCACTCCCGCGGCAAAGGGGGCGCTTGATGAGGACCGGGAAGGACGCGAAGGGTCAAGCGGTCCTGGTGTGAATCGATCTCGGGAGAAGCGTCACCCCAGCCAGCGCTCTCAATCAGCCGGATTGCCGATCCC
>JBDSGC010000038.1:0-4462 GCA_039919215.1 Thermoanaerobaculia bacterium
CGTGTGGCCACACCAGCATCCGACAGACGGCGTATTGCCCCCAGATGGGATGTACTCATCAAAAAGTGGGGCGCGGCACGAGGGTGTGATGCCGCGCCCCGACGAGTAGGAGAAAGGGCCGCCTATCGGTGGGCGACCAGCACGATCATGAGCGCGCGCTGGCTTTGCGGAGCCTTGGTTGCGCCAACGATGTAGGTTTGTCCGAGTCGAAGATTGAGAGAAGTTTTGAGCAGCGAGGTGAGCTGGTCTTTCTGCGCACCCTGAAGCCGCGAGAGATGGAAGTCGTTGACCTTGATGGAGTCGCTGGCCGGGTCGTATTCGCCGAAACGGAAGTCGGCGCGGAAGCCAGTGGCCATGTCCACGATGCCGGCATCGCCTTCTTTTCCGACCACGTTCGCTTCGCCTGAGTTCTCAAAGGCGTTGTAGCGGAACAGGGCCAGTTTCTGAGCGACATCCTTGAGATCGCCGGGAACCTTGGGAGCGTTGCCCTCCACCCGCGACGCCGACACGATCCTCACCGAGAGCCGGAACATCTGCGCCTCAGTGTCGAAGTCCAACAGTGCTTTGGTGATGGCCTTGAGGTTTTCCGCCCGGTCGGTCACCACCAGTGAGTTGCTGGCCGGCTGAATCGACATCGAGCCGTCCGCACTGACCAGGGACTTGATGGCGGATGCTGCCTTCTCCGCATCCTTGAACTTGAAGGCGAAGGTATGGACGGAGAGAGAGCGACCCGCATCGGCGGGCTCCGCCATCGCCGTCACGGCCAGGAGAAAGCTCGAGAGAATCACGACAATCGTTCGTTTCAGCTTCATAGATCCGCCGGTAGCTGGTCGTCAAAGATCATGACCACCTTCGTATCGCTCGACGCGTCCGAAGGCACTTCGACAATGGTGTAGTTCTGAGACTCATACGATTCGATGATCGGTTTCGTCACCAGCGCGACCGGTTTCGAGGTCCGATGAGTCGGGCGAGCGTAGCTTGCGGATGCCATGGAACTGACGGCGCGATCGTGCTGGGCCACGAAGGCCGCCCCGGTGATTCCCGCCGCGAGCGTGGCGGCTACGGCGAACCGCTGCCAGACGTTTCCGATCCGCTGTGGCTGCGCGGCAGTTTCCGTCTGGCGACTGCGAACCTGGGTCATCACCTCTTCGACGAAGCTGTCGACTCCTCCGGGAGGAAGCAGTTCCTGCCCGCCCATGGCACGAAAGAAGAGGTCAGGATCGCGCTCGATCGCGAAGTCCAGACAGGCCTCGCATGCGCGCAGGTGTTCGAGCACAGAGGGATCGGTGGTCCCCGGCTGCAGGGTATTGCGGAAGGTTTGGCAGGAGATCATCGCGCCTCCTTCCACAGTTTCGCGTACTCGGGAAAGCGTAGTTTCAGTTGCTGCTGCATGAGTTTCCGGGCGTTGAACAGATGGTTGCGCACGGTGGATTCGCGGCATCCAAGAATCTTGGCAATCTCGGAGGATCGGAGGTCCTCCATTTCAGCCATGACGAAGACGGTCTTCTGCTTCGGGGACAGTGTGGAGGCCACCTGCTGGAAGACCAGCTCGATCTCCTTGCGCTGGACGCTCACGGTCTGCTCCGCGTCGGTCGAGGTCTTGACCAGGCGGAGGTTCGAATTCACAGCATTCTCGCGTGACTTCCGGTTGCGCAGGAAGTCGATCCCCACGTTGGTGACCAGCCGGTACAGCCAGGTATCGAAGGCGTAACTCGGGTCGTACTTGTCGAGGTTTTCCCACAGCTTGAGAAACACCAGCTGCGAGACGTCTTTCGCGTCTTCGGCGTTTCCGATCACCCGGTAACAAAGCGCGTAGACCTTCGAGGTCTTCCTGCGGACGAGCTGTTCGAAGGCTCCTTCGTCGCCCCCGCGGATCTGCTCGACCAGCAACCGGTCGTCGGATTCTACGGGCTCGTTCGTAGGGATCATCAGTCGCAGTTCCGCAGGCATCGTGACACAAGTACGCGGGGGCCACGAAAACCGTCTAGGCCGGCACGGCCTGCGGCGCTGGTTGCCCAAGGCTCCGCCAGGATCACGCTCTAGGAGGTCTGCCGCGCAGGCGGGCCGGGGGGCTTGCTTCTTGTCGGGGAAGGATCGTGGTTCGTCAGTTCCCGATCAAACAAACGGCGCAGGCCTCGCATAATCGTGGGTGACAAAATCGGCCGAACACCTTAGAATCAAACGACTTCTCACTTATGCGCATACTGGTTGTGGGGCAGGCGGCACGCGAGCACGCCATTATCTGGAAGCTGCGGCAGTCGCCTCTTGTCAAAGAGGTTTACGCCGCCCCGGGAAACGCCGGCATCGCTGCCTTGGCCGACTGCGTCAACATTGGCGTCGCGGACATCATCGAGCTCGCGGACTTCGCCGAGAAGCTGAAAATGGACCTCACCATCGTCGGTCCCGAGCTTCCCCTCACCCTCGGCATCGTGGACGAATTCCAGAAACGAGGGCTGACCATCTTCGGCCCCACACGCCTGGCGGCGGAGCTGGAGGGCTCCAAAGTCTTCTCCAAAGAGTTCATGCGGAAGTACAACATCCCGACCGCTGAGGCAAAGGCGTGCAGCTCGGTGGAGGAAGCGCGCGACGCGATCAAGTCGTTCGGTTATCCAGCCGTGGTCAAAGTGGATGGGCTGGCTGCGGGGAAGGGCGTGGTCGTCGTCCAGTCCAAAAAGGAAGCGGACGACTACCTGCGCATGGTGTTCGAGGACAAGAAGTTTGGGAACGCGGCGGCCAGGATTCTCGTCGAGGAGTATCTCGAGGGAGAAGAAGTCTCATTCATGGTGATCACGGACGGGAAAAAATTCGTATCCCTCGCCCCTGCGAAAGACTACAAGAAGGCATTCGACGGCGACAGCGGACCGAACACAGGCGGCATGGGCTCCCACTCCCCGGCGGTGGTTCTGGGCGGCGAGGTTGCCGCCGAGATCGTCAAGACCATCATCATTCCCACCATTCAGGGGATGGAGTCCGAGGGACGATCGTATTCAGGTTGCCTCTACGCGGGTGTCATGCTCACGTCAAAAGGGCCGCGCGCACTGGAGTACAACTGCAGGTTCGGCGATCCGGAGACGCAGGTGCAGATGTTGCGGCTGGAAGACGACCTGGCCGAGCTTTGCCTGAAGGTGGCCAACGGCAGCCTGGGCGACACGAAGCTGAACTGGAAGAAAGAAGCGGCTGCCTGCGTGGTGGTCGCGGTCGACGGGTACCCGGACGAGTTCCTCAAAGGTCAGGAAGTGGCGATTGACCCTTTGAGTGATCCCGCGGTCCATGTCTTCCACGCCGGAACGATCCGCAAGGGCGAGAAGCTGGTGAATGTCGCTGGCCGCGTGGTCAGCGTCTGCGCGCATGCGGCGACTCTGGGCGAAGCGCTGACCAAGGTTTACGAGGCCGTGCCAAAGATCCGCGTCGAAGGCGCGCGTTACCGCCGCGACATCGGTTACCTCGCCCTCGAGCGCCGCAAGCAGGCTGCCAGCGAGAGTTCGTAGCGAGGGCACTTCAAGCCGCGGATTCGCCGCGGCACTTCCCCTTCGGCCGACAGGCGAATACCATCTCCCTCCATGTCCTGGGTCTGCATTGTGATGGGAAGTGACTCCGACGCTGAGGTGATGTCGCAGGCTTGCGCCGCCCTCGACGAAGCGGGAGTGAAGTACGAGATGAAAGTGGCCTCCGCGCATCGGACGCCGGAGCGCACGCAGCAGGTGGTGACCGAGGCGGAGCGCGATGGGGCAAAAGTGTTCATCGCCGGGGCGGGATTGGCCGCGCATCTTCCAGGGGTCATCGCGTCGCTGACCACGAAACCGGTGATCGGCGTTCCTCTCAGCGGAAGTGCGCTGCAGGGGTTCGACTCGCTGCTGGCGATCGTGCAGATGCCGCCGGGAATCCCGGTGGCCACCGTGGCCATCGGCGGGGCGCGCAATGCCGGCATTCTCGCGGCGCAGATCATCGCCATCAGCGACGCTGCGGTGGCCACCCGGCTCACCAGCATGCGAGCGGCGATGGTCACGGGAGTGATCGAGAAGTCGAAGCGGGTGGAGCGATCGACGCGCTGATCACGCTCCTCGGCTGACCGCGGCCCGTCGAACAGACCCATGCACAGCCACGCGCATCACTCAGGCGCCACAGGCGTTTCGCGCAAGCTGATCATCGCTTCGTGCCTCACCCTTTCGTTTGTGGTCATCGAGCTCACGGTGGGGCTCCGGGCTCACTCCCTCGCCCTGATCGGCGACGCCTTCCACAACTTCACCGACACCCTTGCGCTGCTCCTCGCACTGTTCGCCATCCGGTTGGAGCGCCGGCCTGCTACTTCCGCAAAGTCCTACGGCTATCAACGGGCGGGTGTGCTGGCCGCTTTCATCAACGCCGGAGTTCTGGTGGCGCTGACCATCTTCTTGTTCATCGAATCCGCAAACCGATTGCGGCATCCATCCGCGGTGGATAGCGGGGCCATGCTGCTGACCGC
>JBDSGC010000039.1:0-7477 GCA_039919215.1 Thermoanaerobaculia bacterium
TGCTGGCCGCGCTCATCTACTTTCATCAGGTCAGGGTCTGGCACATCTTCCTGCTCTCGTTCCTGACTGGCAGCGCCCAATCGTTCAGCGGCCCGGCGTATGCGTCGCTGCTCCCCCTGCTGGTGAAGCGGGAAGACATGCCCAACGCCATCGCCATGAACTCGATGCAGTTCAATCTGGCCCGAGTGATCGGCCCTTCCATCGGCGGAATCGTTTTTTCGCTTTGGGGCGCGGCGGTCTGCTTTGGGATCAACGGAGTGTCGTTCATTGCGGTGATCATCGCCCTCTCCATCATCCGCATCCCGCCGGTCCATGAGAATCGCGCGGCCAGCAAGGGGATCTTCGACGAGATGAAGCAGGGATTTCTCTTCGTGCGCAGCCGGCCGAACCTGCAGCTGCTCACTTTCCTCGCATTCGTCGGCACCTTTCTGGGAATGCCTCTCTTCATGATGATGCCGGTGGTGGCCAAGACGATTTTCAAGCTCGGTCCGCGAGGACTCTCGCTGCTCCAGGCGGACTACGGCGTGGGTTCGGTCCTCGGCGCGCTGTTCGTGGCCTCCAGCAGTTACTCCCTTCGGAAAGGGCGCATGGCTCTGATGCTCCAGCTGGCGTTTGCGGTGACTCTCGTTTCCTTTGGCATCTCGCGCAACCTCACCGCGAGCCTGGTCATCGCGTTCGTGGCCGGTGCCTGCATCGTCGGGGTGGTGTCGCTCTACAGCTCGATCGTCCAGCTGGCCACCGGAGACGCCATGCGCGGGCGTGTGATGTCCATCTTCATGCTGGCGTTTCGGGGAGGCATGCCCCTGGGAAGCCTGCTGGCGGGATACGTCGCCCAGCGCTGGTCCATCACGGTGGCGCTGGTGGTCAATGGAATCGTTCTGGCCATGGTGGCGCTGTTTTTCATCGCGCGGGGGACGAACCTCGACACCCCGACGCCCGCACCCGCTGCCGCTTCCTAGGAGCCTGCGTGGAAGAAAGTCTTGGAGCGCGATCATTGCGGAGCCTTGGGCAACCAGCGCCGCCGGCCGTGCCGGCCTAGTCCGATGCGTTGCGTCATCCAGCGTGTGCGTCGCGCCTCGGTTCGGGTCGGCCAGGAGACCGTGTCGGAGATCGGCGCGGGTCTTCTCGTGCTCGCCGGGATCGAGAAAGGTGACTCGGACGCCGCAGTGGTCAGCGGCGCGAAAAAGATTCGAGAGCTCCGCATCTTCAGCGACGAGGCGGGGAAGATGAATCGGGATGTGACCGAGGCGGGCGGGGCGATCCTCGCTGTATCGCAGTTCACCCTGGCCGGCTCGATCGAGAAGGGGAGACGGCCGGCCTTCGATCGCGCCGAGGAGCCGGTTCGGGCCCGCGTCCTCTTCGAACGTTTCGTCGAGGAGCTTCGGTCGACCGGGATCCCTGTCAGCACCGGGCGCTTTCAGGAAATGATGATCGTCTCGCTGGAAAACGATGGACCGGTGACCTTCGTGCTCGAACGGGATTGATCCCTGAGTGTCGGCGAGACCCTTGCCCGCCTCCCAATCGCTATACTCGCGCGCCATGCCATACAGCCCCAGCGATCTCGAACCGAAGTGGCAAAAGGCCTGGGCGGACGCGCGCGTCGCCGAGGTCGATCTCAGCGCAGCGGGCGAGAAGTTCTACATGCTCAACATGTTTCCGTACCCCTCGGGCGATCTCCATGTCGGACACGGACGGAACTACATCCTCGGTGACGCTCTCTACCGTTATTTCCGCATGCGTGGCCGCATCGCCCTCAATCCGATGGGATGGGACGCCTTCGGCCTTCCGGCCGAAAACGCGGCCATCAAGCGGGGGACCCACCCGGGAGCCTGGACGCGCGCCAACATCGCCCGGATGAAGGAAGGGTTCGCCCGCTGGGGAATCCTGTATGACTGGTCGAAGGAGCTGGCCTCGTGCGAGCCGGAGTACTACCGCTGGAATCAGTGGCTCTTCCTGCAGCTGTACAAGCGTGGCCTGGCCTATCGCGCAAAGGCTCCGGTGAACTGGTGTCCGTCTGACGCCACCGTGCTGGCCAACGAGCAGGTGGTCGACGGCCGCTGCGAACGATGCGGAACCGAAGTCGTGCAGCGCGAGCTGGAGCAATGGTTCCTGAAGATCACCGACTTCGCCGACCGTCTCGACGCCGGGCTGGACAACCTCCCCGACTGGCCGGAGAAGGTGAAGTTGATGCAGCGGAACTGGATCGGCCGGTCCGTCGGTGCCGATGTCGAATTTGACGTTCCGCAACTCGGTCATGCCATCCGTGTCTTCACCACGCGGCCCGATACGATTTACGGCGCGACCTTCATGGTCCTGGCGCCGGAGCATCCCGACGTGCCGATGTTGCTGGAAGGAAATGAGGATCGCGCGGAGATCGAACAGTGGATCGGCGTCATCCGCAACCAGAGCTCCCTGGAGCGTCAGGAGTCTGGGAAGGAAGGTCGTTTCACCGGCCAGACGGCGATGAATCCCTTCACCAACGAGCCGATTCCGATCTGGCTGGGGAACTTCGTCCTGATGCAGTACGGGACCGGCGCGATCATGGCAGTGCCCGGCCACGACCAGCGCGACTTCGAATTCGCGCGGGAGTTCCGGTTGCCCATCCGCATCGTAGTGAAGCCTTCCGGTGCGGAAGAACCGTTGCTGGACTCGCTCACGGAGGCCTTTGTGGTCAAGGACGACACCGCGGTCGCGGTGAACTCCGGGGTGGTCACCGGGCTGCCCACGCCGAAGGCGATCGATCGCGTGATCGAAGAGATCGAGCGGATGGGCATCGGCCGGAAGATGGTTCGTTACCGACTGCGCGACTGGCTCATCTCGCGGCAGCGCTACTGGGGCACGCCCATCCCCATGCTGTATTGCGGTGCCTGCGGGCTGGTGCCGGTTCCGGAGGATCAGCTGCCAGTGACGCTGCCACTGGACGTCGAGTTCACCGGCCGCGAGGGCAATCCGCTGGCCAGGGACGAGCGCTTCGTGAACACCACCTGTCCGCAATGCAAGGGTGCGGCGCGGCGGGAGACCGACACGATGGACACGTTCGTGGACTCCTCCTGGTACTACGCGCGTTTTCTCTCCGCCGGCGATGCCACCAGGATCTTCGATTCGGACCTGGCCAATCGCTGGCTCCCGGTCGACCAGTACATCGGCGGCATCGAGCACGCCATCCTGCATCTGCTGTATGCCCGTTTCATCTGCCGGGCCATGCATGACATGGGTCTGGTGGCCTTCGAGGAGCCGTTCACCCGGCTGTTCAATCAGGGCGTGATCACCAAAGAGGGCTATCGCGACCCCACACAGAATCTGCAATGGGTCGCGCTGGACGAGGTGGAGTGGCGCGACGACAAGCCGTTCCGCAAGGGGAGTGGCGTCGAGCTGGTGCCGGAAGTCGGCAAGATGTCGAAGTCGCGCTACAACGTGGTCCCGCCCGACGAGTTGATCGCGCGATACGGCGTGGACACCGAGCGGGTCTACACGCTCTTCATCGCCCCGCCGGAGAAAGAGGCGGCCTGGTCGGACGAAGGAGTCATCGGAGCCTATCGATTCCTCACCCGCGTGTGGAACATCGCCGACAAGGTGGCTTCCGGATCGTGCGGAGACGGATCGGATGACGGCGCAACGCGCGCCCTGGTGCGCAAGACGCACCAGACCATCGCCGCAGTCAGCCAGAGGATGGAGCGCTTCGAGTTCAACACCGCGATCTCCTCGCTGATGGAATTGTCGAACGCCATCGGCGAGGTCGTTTCGGCCGGCAGCGGCGACCCGGCATCGATCCGCCGAGCGTACGGCGCGCTGCTGCAGATGCTCCATCCATTCGCTCCGCACGTGACCGAGGAGCTGTGGGAAGCGATGGGCGAGAAGGGATTCGTGCTGCTGTCCTCGTGGCCGGTTGCCGATGCCTCCCTAATGCAGGAGGACGTCCTGACTATCGTGGTGCAGGTGAATGGCAAGCTTCGGGGTCAGGTCGAGGTTCCCAATCCTCCAGAGAAAGACGTGGTACTCGAGGCCGTCCGGCGGAACGAGCGAGTGCAGCAGTGGCTGGTGGGCAAAGAGGTGGTCAAGGAAATCTACGTCCCGGGAAAACTGGTGAACATCGTGGTGAAGAGCTGAAAGTCTGGGCGACTGTCGAACGTTGCAGTAACGGGGCTGCTACGCGACTGACGCGAAAATCGTGGCGGACGCTGTGCGAACAACGCTGCCGGCCGTGCCGGCCATGGTACTTTGCCGGCGCATGACTGGCCTCCTTTCACTCGCCCTCCGATGCGCAGCGATGCTGGTGCTGGCCGGCTGCAGCTACTCGCTGGTGGGCAACGCGAACAATCTGCTGCCGCCGACGGTGAAGACGATTCAGGTGCCGGCGTTCATCAACCGCACCACCCGCGTGGAGCTCGAGCAGCGCGTTACGCAGGCGGTGGCCGATGAATTCGTTTCCCGCGGCCGACTGCGCCTGGTCAGCGTTCCTGCGGAAGCGGATGTCATCCTGCGGGGCTCCATCGACAGCTTCGCCATCTTTCCGGTGGCCTTCAATCAGCAGGGGCGCGCCACCCAGTATCAGATCTCCATCACCGCCAAGATCGAGCTGCTGGACCATCGCGCGGACGACAAGGTTCTGTGGAAGAACGATCAGTACCGGTTCACCGAGAACTACCAGGTGAACGTCGAGTCCAGCGACGCTTTCGATCAGGAAACGCGCGCCATCCGCGAGATCGCCGTGCGCTTCGCCGAGACCCTGGTCACCAGTCTACTGGAAGGCTTCTAGCCGGGCCGGCACGGCCGGCGGCGTTGGTTGCCCAAGGCTCGGCCATGATCACGCTACGGACTTTCTCCCGCGCAGGTTCCGGCACGGCGTGGTCCCGCAACGCCGGGCTGGGCGCGTCCTCGATGTTTGACCCTTGACCCTCGACCCTGCCTCTCCCCCTACTTCGCCTTCATCTTGGCCCGCTCTTCGGCGCGCCGATCGTTGAGAAAGGTCGAGGTGATGAGGTATGCCGCCGCTCCCGCCGAGAGCAGATACCCGATGATTGCCAGTGCGGGATAGCCGAAAAGGCGCAGCCGGGTGGGGTAGCGCATCATGAATGTGGACGACATCAGCAAGGCGGCGATGACGATCCCGACGGTGATCCGATTGGCGATCTTGTGCATGCCGGAGAGGAATTCTTCGGCTTGCTGCAGCTTCAGGCTGAAGCTCAATTTTCCGGCCGCGGTGAGGTCGATGATCTCCCGGGCGCGATGAGGAAAATCGAGCACCAGCTGGTTGAGATCCATCAGAGCAGGGTAGAAGTTGCGCGGCTCGAACTTCTGCTTCAGCTTCTGGCCGATCAGCTTCTCGGAGTAGTCGCGGATGACGTCCTGCGGGTTGAAGTTCTTGTCGAGCTTCCTGGTGACTCCATCGAGGTGGAGCAGAGTCTTGGCCAGCATGGCCAGCTCCGCAGGAACCTTCAGCTCGTTGTTGTTGGCGATTCCGATGACGTTGAAGATCAGTTGCCCCACGTTGATCTGGCGGACGTCGACATCGTGAAAGTTTGCCACCAGCGAGGAGATCTCCCTCACGAATCGCGTCGGCTCGAAACGCTCCTGCACTTCGGAGAGGCGCACGCAGGCTTCGGCCACCTCGGCTCCGCGATTGGAGGAGACCGCCAATAGCAACTTGATGACTTCGTCCTGAAACTGGCTGCTGATTCGACTGACCATCCCGAAGTCGAGAAGAACGACCTGGGCGTTCTCGTCGACCTCGCGGATGAAGACGTTGCCCGGATGGGGGTCGCTGTGCCAGAAGCCGTCGACGCAGATCTGCTTGAGGTAGGCCCGGGTGAGGACCGCGGCGAGGTCTGCGTAGTTCCGATCGACGGTCTGCAGGGGAGACAGCTTGGAGACTTTCTTACCCCGCACCAGCTCCGTCGTCAGGACGCGCGAGCTGCTCATATCGTTCACAACCTGGGGAATGTAGAGCTCGGGGAACTCCGCCAGATTGACCCGGAGCAGCTCGGAGTTCCGCGCTTCCTGCTGGTAGTTCAGTTCGTTCGTCAGCGTAACCTTGGCCTGCTCGATCGCGCCGACCAGGTTCATCTTGCGACCGAGGTCGCTGTGCTGTTCGATGGTGGCAGCGATCTCTCCGAACACTTCCATGTCGTGCCGGACCTGCTCGCGCACGTTCGGACGCTGCACCTTGACCACCACCTCCCGGCCGTCGCGGAGCATGGCGCGATGGACCTGGCCGAGGGAGGCGGCGGCGATCGGAACCGCCGCGAACTCTTCGAAGATCTTCGAGATCCTGGCCTTGAGCTCCTCCTCGACGATTCTTTCCACATCCGCAAACGAAAACGGGTCGATTGAGTCCTGCAGCGACTCGAGCTCGGCGATGTACTCGGGGGGCACGATGTCCGGCCGCGTGGAGAGAAGCTGGCCGAACTTGATGAAGGTCGGCCCCATTTTCTTCAACGCGTCGGCGAAGGCCTTCGCCCTCTGCGAGACGTTCGGCTCCACGACGGCGTCGGACTCCTCCGTGTGCAGCAATTCGTCGGGAGTGAGGTTGAGCCGGAAGTCCTTGCGCCCGTATTTCGTGAAGAGAACGAGCAGTTCCGTGTACTTGCCAATATGTCGAGTCTGCAGCATTTGTCGGACGCAACTGCAACCCTTGGGCCTCGTTCGGGGTGGCGCATGAGGCCCCCGGCTGCTAGACTCCACCCTTCGGAAGTCCAAATCAGGAGTTCACCCAAAATGGCGAATTACAGAACACTTTTCACGTCGGAGTCCGTCACGGAAGGGCATCCTGACAAGATTGCAGATCAGATTTCCGACGCGATCCTTGATGCAGTCCTGGCCGAGGATCCGGTTGGACGTGTGGCGTGCGAAACGCTCGTCACGACCGGCCTGGCCATGATCTCGGGCGAGATCACCACCAGGACCTACGTCGACTTTCCGTCGATCGTACGGAACACGATCCGCGACATCGGATACACGCGCGCAAAGTATGGCTTCGACAGCGAGACCTGCGCCGTGATCTCCTCGATCGACCCGCAGTCGCCTGACATCGCCCAGGGCGTCGATACCGGTGGCGCCGGCGACCAGGGCCTCATGTTCGGGTTCGCCTGCCGTGAGACCCCTGAGCTGATGCCGCTGCCGATCATGCTCGCGCACAAGCTGGTCTATCGTCTCAGCGAAACGCGCAAAGCGAACGAGCTGGACTTCCTCCGTCCGGACGGCAAATCACAGGTGACGATCGAGTACGAGGGGAAGCGGCCGGTGCGCGTCAGCGCGATCGTCGTCTCCACCCAGCATTCGCCGTACGTAAGCAACAAGGACCTCCGCGATGCCATCATCGAGAAGGTCATCAAGCCGGTCGTTCCGGCCGAGCTGCTCGATAAGGACACGGTCTACCACATCAATCCTACCGGCCGTTTCGTCGTGGGCGGACCGCAGGGCGATACGGGCCTGACCGGCCGCAAGATCATCGTCGATACGTATGGTGGCCGCGGTCGTC
>JBDSGC010000040.1:0-9276 GCA_039919215.1 Thermoanaerobaculia bacterium
GCGTCATGCCCGACCCTGGCAGGATCTGCTGATCAGCGCGGCGGGACCTGCCTCCAGCTTCGCGCTGGCCTGGCTGATCGGCCTGGCAGCCTCGACCATCCCTTTCGCCAGCCGCGACCCCTTCTTCCGGGCGCTGCTGCCGCTGCTGATCCGGGCCAACCTGTGGTGGGGCGTCTTCAACCTGATTCCGGTGGGACCGCTGGACGGCTTCAGCGTGATCCTGAATTTTCTGCGGCTGTTCCTCCGCGAGCGGCTGGCCTTTCCCATCGCCATCTGGACCTCGATGATCGTGGGGGTGGTGCTGGCTGTTCTCTCGCTGGCCACCCGCTGGATTTTTCTCTCTCTGTTGATGTTCTGGTACGTCCATTCGAGCTGGACCCGATGGCAGTTTTATCGCCAGACCAATCGGACCGACGAGTGACCCCCGGCATCTCCTACAATATCGACTGGCGATCGCATGGAACACCGCCCTCCGTCGCATCTCGAACACGCAAGGTCTGCACTCGCGCGCTGGGTCCGTCAAGGATCCGGTACGCGGGCATCCCTTCGAACGGCCGTGGCCATTCTCCACGCGCAGCAGGAAGCGACTCTTGACGGGATTCTGGTCGTCGACCTCGAAGGGCGCGTGCTCTCGCACAACCAGCGTTTCCTGGAGATCTGGGGCATCCCCGTTGAAGTGGCGGCCCACCGGGAAGACGGCCGGCTCCTCGAGCACGCCGTAAGCCGTGTTGCCGACCGCGACGCGTTCCTGAAAACCGTCCACGAGCTCTACGCCAACCCCACGGAAGAGCGAGCCGGAGAAATTGTCCCCTTGAAGGACGGGCGGGTCCTGTCCCGCTCCACTCTTCCGGTAATCGCGCGAGGCCAGGTCACCGGAAGGGCCTGGTACTTCCGGGACACCACCGACGCCGTGCGCCACGAGGTTCTGCAAACGGCGCTGTTCCGGATCGCGCAGCTCAGCCGCGATGCCAGCGATCTCGAACAGTTCTACCGCGAGATCCAGATTGTGGTCGGCACCCTGATGGACGCCACCAACTTCTACGTGGCCGAATATGACGCCACACACAACATTCTGACGTTCCCCTTCTTCGTGGATACCTTCGATCCCCCGCCGGAGCACAAGCCGCCCAGTGGGGGTCTGACTTCCTACGTACTGCGCACCGGTCTGCCGCTGCTGGCCACGCCGGAGGTGCGGAAGGCACTCATCGCTTCCGGCGAGGTGAAGCAGATCGGCGCGCTTCCGGTGGACTGGCTGGGAGCGCCGCTCAAAAGTGGGGACCGCACCTGGGGTGTGATCGGAATCCAGACGTATGAGGAGTCGGGAACGCGCTACACCGAACGGGAACGCGACATCCTGCTGTTCGTTGCTCAGCATGTGGCCACGGCCATCGAGCAGAAAAGGCGTGAAGACTCGCTGCGCCAGAGCGAGGGTCGCTACCGCCAGATGTTCGAGAACAATCGCGCGGTGCAGATGGTGATCGATCCAGCCGACGGATCGATCATCGACGCAAACATCGCAGCCTCCGAGTTCTACGGCTGGACCTCGGAGCAGCTTCGCTCCATGAGCATCAACGACATCAACATCCTGAACGCGGACGAGATCAGCGAGAAGATGGCCAACGCTGCAAAACAGAAACAGAGTTACTTCCTGTTTCGTCATCGGCTGGCCAGTGGCGACGTCCGCGATGTCGAAGTCCATTCCGGGCCGATCGAGTCGAGAGGTCGCACCCTGCTCTACTCGATCGTGCACGATGTCACCGAACGAAAGATCGCTGAGAAGGCCCTGCTCCGGTCCGAACAGAAATACCGCGACATCGTCAACTTCGCCTCGGTGGGCATCTACCAGTCCACCCTCGATGGCCGTTTGCTCACGGCCAATCCCACACTGGCCCGCATCCTGGGATTCGATTCGGTCGATGAGTTGCTGCAGAAGAATATCGGCCGCGATATCTACCTCCACCAGCACGAGCGCGAGGCACTCATCAGCAAGCACGTTCCCCGCGGCTCCGCCTCCGAGGTCGAGCTTCTATGGAAGAAGAAAGACGGAACACCGATCTGGGTGCAGCTCAACGCCCATTCCCTCGACAGCGGCGGCGAGGCCCTCATGTTCGAGGGTTTCGTCTACGACATCACCGATCGCAAGCTGGCCGCGCAGAATGTGGCTTCGGCCAACGCCCAGCGCAAAGCGGTGCTCGACGCCGCCACGCGAGTCTCCATCATCGCCACCGATGCCTTCGGCACCATCACCATGTTCAACGCAGGGGCGGAGCGACTGCTGGGGTACTCCACCGAGGAAATGGTCGGCCACAGGCGTGTCATCGACCTGCACCATGAACCGGAATTGCTCGAGCACGCCCAGCGCCTGTCCCTGGAAAGCGGGGAAAAGGTCGGTGGATTCGAGATCCTGACCCGGCGCCCCACCAGGGAAGGTCTGGAAGAGCGGGAGTGGACCTATGTCACCCGCGGCGGGACTTCCCTCACCGTACTCCTCTCGGTCACGGCGCTGCGCGACGAGTCGGGAGCTCTGACCGGATTTCTGCACGTAGGCACGGACGTCACCCTGCGCAAGCGCGTGGAGCACATGCTGCGCACCCAGTCCGCCGCGGTCACCGCGGCCATGGACGGCATCGGGATCCTCAACGACCGATTTGAATTCTCGTACGCCAACGACGCCATGGCGCAGCTGTTCGGCTACTCCAATCATCAGGCGTTGCTGGGGCGCTCCCTGGTCGAGCTCTACGATCCGCCGGAGCAGGTCCGGCTGGTCACCATGGTCTTTCCTCTGGTCAAGGAGCGAGGACGCTGGCGAGGGGAAGCCAACGGGATGCGGCCCGACGGCTCCATGTTCCCTCAGGAGATTTCGCTCACTGCGCTGGAGGGACAGGGCATGGTCGCGGTGATCCGCGACATCACCGAACGGACGTACGCCGAGGAGCAGATCAAGCATCTGGCCTACCACGACGCGCTGACCAACCTGCCGAACCGGCTGCTGTTCAAGGACCGGTTGACAGTGGCTCTCTCGCACGCCCAACGGGATGAGTCGCGGCTGGCCGTTCTGTTCATGGATCTCGATCGGTTCAAGGTCATCAACGATTCCCTTGGCCACAACATCGGAGATCAGCTCCTTCAGTCGGTCGCCGCGCGCGTGCAGTCCTGCGTGCGCGAGAGCGACACCGTCGCCCGGCTGGGTGGGGACGAATTCACACTCCTCCTTCCCGGGCTCCTTCGTCCGGAAGACGCCGCAGTGGTGGCCCAGAAGATTCTGGAGGCCCTCCGCTATCCGTTCCACATCGAAGGGCGGGAGTTCTTCATCACCACCAGCGTCGGCATCAGCTCCTATCCGGAGGATGGCGTCGACGCGGAGACGCTGATCAAGAACGCCGACACCGCCATGTACCAGGCCAAGGAGATCGGCCGCGACAACTACCAGCTGTTCAACGCCCACGTGAATGCCCGGGCCCTGCAGCGGATCTCGCTCGAACAGGGACTGCGCCGCTGCCTGGCTCACGATGAGCTGGAGGTCTACTACCAGCCCATCTTCGATTACCGCACCAGCACCATCACCGGGATGGAAGCCCTGCTCCGCTGGAAGCACCCGGAGATGGGCTTCATCCCTCCCACGGTGTTCATCCCGCTGGCCGAATCGATCGGCGTGATGATCCCCATCGGGACGTGGGTTTTGCGCACCGCCTGCGCGCAGGCGCGCGCCTGGCACGAGGCCGGCTTCCGCGACCTCTCCCTCGCGGTCAACCTTTCGATCACCCAGCTCCAGCAATCCGATCTGGTGCAGATGGTCCGCGAGATCCTCGACGATTCCGGCGTGCCCGCCCGGCTGCTGGAGCTGGAGATCACGGAATCCAGCGCCATGCAGAATCCGGAGAAGAGTATCCGCACCCTCTACGACCTCAAGCGCCTGGGGCTGCGCATCTCGCTCGACGACTTCGGGACCGGTCACTCGTCGCTCTCCTACCTCAAGCGATTCCCCATCGACACCCTCAAGGTGGACCAGTCGTTCGTGCGCGACATCACTTCCGACCCGGACACCGCGGCAATCGTCACCGCCATCATCGCCATGGGCCACAGCCTGCGCCTGAAGGTCATCGCCGAAGGCGTGGAGTACACCGAGCAGTCCACCTTCCTGAAGCGCTGCAACTGCGATCAGATGCAGGGATTCCTCATCAGCCCGCCGGTGCCGGCCTCCGAGTTTCCGCGGCTGCTGCAGGTTCCGGAGCCTGACGGACGCGTTCTGCCGGCAGCACCGAAGTAGGCGCCGTCGTTCCATCGATTACGTTTCCAGCACGCGGAGGGGAAGGACCATGGCCTGGATTCCCTGAAACTGAAGCCGGCGCTGGATCGCAAGACTGGGATCGAGTGTCCTGAAACTTCATCGACCGCTCCATCGACCGGGCCGGATACAAACCCATACACTCGTCCCCAGAGTGCATCTGACCTCATCCAGCCCCGTCCGTCATGACCGGACAACTCATTTGCTAATTCGGGCGGACAACTCACGTGCTTACTACAGTCGCAGCGCTCCACGCACCGGACCAGCCGAAAGGCGTGTACCCTATCGCGCGCGGCAGTCCAGTTGCAGGGTCCACCATGGTTTTCGGGAGGCAGATTTGAGCACACACACAGAGCAGCCGAAGGGCAAGCGCCTGGCCGTTCTGAGCCTCACCGCCATGGGGATCGTTTACGGTGATCTCGGCACCAGCCCCCTCTACGCGATGCGGGAATGCTTCTACGGATCGCACCCGGTTCCGGTCACTCCACAAAACGTCTACGGAGTCCTGTCGATCATCGTCTGGTCGCTGGTCATCATCGTCACTCTCAAATACAACGTGTATGTCCTGCGCTTCGACAATCGCGGTGAAGGCGGAATCCTAGCGTTGTTGGGACTGGTGGGGACGGAGAAAAAGCGATCTCCCCGGCTCAAGAGTTTTCTCACCCTCATCGGCGTGTTCGGTGCGTCGCTCCTCTATGGGGACGGCATGATCACACCGGCCATTTCCGTCCTCAGCGCCGTGGAAGGGCTCGACGTTGCCACACCGTTTTTCAAGCCCTACATCATCCCCCTGACCTTGATCATCCTGGTAATCCTGTTCTTCTTCCAGCGCAGGGGAACGGCGGGGGTGGGCGCCGTGTTCGGCCCGGTGATTCTGCTGTGGTTCCTGGTCCTCGCCGCACTGGGCATCGGCGGGATCCTGCGGGAGCCTTCCGTGCTGCGGGCACTGAACCCGATGTACGCCATCCACTTCTTCGCGAACAACGGGCTACGAGGCTTCCTGGTGCTGGGAGCCATCTTCCTGGTGGCCACCGGTGGAGAGGCTCTCTACGCGGATCTCGGCCACTTCGGCTTGAAGCCCATTCAGATCGACTGGTTCAGCATCGTGGCTCCCTCGCTTCTGCTCAATTATTTCGGCCAGGGGTCGCTGCTGATCCGGCAGCCCTCCGCTGCTCACAATCCTTTCTATCTTCTTGCGCCGGGCTGGGCGCTCTACCCGTTGGTGATCCTGGCCACGTTCGCCACGGTGATCGCCTCCCAGGCCATCATCTCCGGAGTCTTCTCACTGACCCGGCAAGCCATCCAGCTCGGTTATCTGCCTCGGATGGAGGTCATCCACACCTCCAGTGCGGAGTCAGGACAGATCTATCTGCCCTCCGTGAACTGGGCCCTGATGGTCGCTACGATGGTTCTGGTCCTCGGCTTCAAGACTTCCACGCACCTCGCCTCCGCCTACGGGATCGCCGTCAGTACGACCATGATCATCACCACGATTCTGGCCTACTTCGCCTCCCGGGAGGTGCTCAAATGGAGCAGGCCTCTAGCCATTCTGGTCACCGGCGCGTTCCTGATCTTCGATCTTGCCTTCTTCGGCGCGAACCTGGCCAAGATCAAAGAGGGCGGATGGTTTCCGCTCGTGGTTGCTGCGCTGGTGCTGACCATCATGCTGACCTGGCGAACCGGCCGGGCCATCCTCAACGACCGCCTGCGCGAAGGCTCGCTGTCCGTGGAGCTGTTCCTGCAGTCGCTGCGCAAATCGGCGCCGGTGCGGGTTCCCGGAACGGCCGTTTTCATGACGCGCGCCGATTCCGGCATTCCCTCCGCCCTGCTGCATAGTCTCAAGCACTACAAGGTCCTGCATCAGAATGTGGTCCTGCTCTCCGTGCTCTCTGAAGAGGTGTCACAAATTGAGGATGAGGAGCGGCATTCGGTGGAGGCATTGGGCGAGGGCCTGTTCCGCGTGATCGTGCGCTATGGCTTCATGGAGGAGCCGGTCATCCCCGCTCTGCTGGAGAAGATCAACACTCCCGAATTGCAGTTCGATCCTGCTCAGACCTCGTACTTCCTCGGCAGGGAGACGCTGATCGTCACCGACCGTCCGGGCATGGCCAAGTGGCGCGAGCACCTCTTCGCCTCCATGGCCCGCAACGCCAGCAGCGCCAGCCGCTTCTTCGACCTGCCGGCAAACCGTGTGGTGGAACTGGGAGCGCAGATCGAGTTCTGACAACGCTTTCGCCGGCCCGCGCACCGGGAGGCGCCAAGGGTAGGTTCACGAACATCAAGATCGTGCGCCCTAGACAGTGCTGATGCGTTAGGTCACCGCAGAGTCCGCAGGTAGAATCGAAAGAGCATGGACTCCAAAAGAATCGTTTCGTCGAATCCTGAAGTTCTGGGAGGAACACCGGTGTTCTCGGGCACTCGCGTCCCCCTGAAGAATCTCATCGACTATCTCGAGGGAGGAGACTCCCTGGACGAGTTCCTCGAGGACTTTCCCTCAGTCTCCCGCGAGCATGCGGTGGGGGCCCTGGAACTTGCAAAAGAAGCTTTGGTGAACCTTGCTGGTTCTTCTCGATGAATCTCTTCCGAAGCGACTTCGGCGCGAGCTTCGCGGATACGAGGTACTGACAGTTCAGCAACAGCAGTGGTCCGGCATTACGAATGGTGAGCTTCTACGAACGGCACAATCCGCCCACTTCGAAGCTTTCATTACGGCCGATCAGAACCTTCAGCATCAGCAGAATCTTTCTTCGATCAGGCTTCGCATCATCGTGCTCGATCTTCCGTCGAATCGTTTCGCACACGTCCGTCTTCTCGTTCCCGCAATTCTTACAGCGTTGAGCGAGATGCAGCCCGGCGAATTGCTGGTTCTTCGCCGCAGCTGACCGACCGACGCGGCAGTGCACCGTTCGCCGGCAGGTCGGCGGAGCTTTCACTCAGGCCGCCCATCACAGTCCGTCGTGCCGAGGCCGGCTGCAGGCCGACGCCACGGCCGGCAAGGAGGTCGGCGCTACGTTCGCTTCGCTCAGGACCACGGAGCGCACGCGAATGAAGCGAAAATCGTGGCGGACGCTGTGCGAACCAACGAAGCCGGCCGTGCCGGCTACGGCTGCACCCATCCAGCGAACTTCGTGGTGCCGCCTTCGATCTTGATCATGGCTACCGGCTTGATCGGATCGCGGTCGGGGCCCATGGTGATGACGCCGGACACGCCCTGGAAATCTTTCGTCGTGGCGATCTGATCGCGAATGGCTTTGCGATCCAGCGAGCCCGCCCGCTTGATGGATTCCACCAGGATGCGCAACGCGTCGTATCCCAGTGCTGCATTGGCCTCCGGGCTCTTCCCGTAGCGCTTGCGGATCTCGCTGACGAACTTCTGCACCGTCGGTCGCGCTTCGTCGAAATAGTAATGATCGGAAAAATAACAGCCCTCCACGGACTTGCCGCCGATGGCAATGACCGTGGGTGAATCCCAACCGTCACCACCCACCATGGGAACGGTGATGCCCAGGTCGCGCGCCTGGATGGCGATCTGGCCGGCGTCGGTGTAGAAGCCGGGGATGAACAGGACCTCAGGATTCGTCGACTTGATCGCGGTGAGCTGCGAACGGAAATCGCTGTCGCCTCCGCTGTAGTTCTGCTGGACCAGGATCTTCCCGCCCAGCGCCCCGAACTCTTTCGTGAAGACCTCAGCCAGCCCCACTGAGTAGTCGCTGCGGTTGTCGCGAAGGATGGCCGCCCTGGTCAGCTTCAGCGAATTGCGCACGAATGCCGCGAGTGCTTTGCCCTGATAGGGGTCGGTGAAGCAGACCCGGAAGATGTAGTCGCCCTTCTTCGTCACATTCGGATTTGTCGACGACGGCGAGATCATCGGGACCTTGCTGGCCTGGCAGATTGGAGCCGCCGCCAACGACTGGTTCGAGGAGTTCTCCCCGATCACGGCGATCACATTGTTGCTGGTGATCAGCTTGGTGACCACGGAGGCCGCTTCCTCGGCCTTCCCCTGGTCATCCTCGACCACCAGTCGGATCTTTCTTCCGAGGACTCCGCCGCTGGCGTTGATCTCCTCGGCGGCCAGGGTCACGCCCTGCAGTGTGGCCTTGCCGAAGGAGGCCTCACCACCGGTCAAGGCCGCGTAGACTCCCACTGGAATATCGCTCGCGACCGCTGCCGTTTGAGCCTCGCGGCCGGGGTGGCAGGCCGTCAACAAGATCCCCGCGGCCGCCAGCCAATACCCTGGCCAATACCCTGCTCGATTCACGTTTCACCTTTTCCCCGCAGCGACTAGAATTGCCGCCGCTCCATCCGAAGCGCATTGAAAAGCGCCGAGTTTAACTCAGCGAAAGGATTCACCTTCCCATGCAGGCCAACGATCTCCGCAGAGGCATGGTCATCAAGTTCAACGGTGACCTTTGTAAGGTTCTCGAATTCAACCACCACACTCCCGGGAACTTGCGGGCCATGGTGCAGGCCAAGCTGCGCAATCTGCGCACGGGCAACCAGATCGACCATCGCTTCCGCTCCCAGGACGAGATCGAGCAGGCCTACATCAGCCAGCACGAGATGGAGTATCTCTACTCTGACGGCGAAGCGCACCACTTCATGAACACCGAAAACTACGAGCAGGTGGAGATCGCCGGAGCCGACCTTGGCGACGCCGCCCCCTGGCTGGCCTCAGGCACCAAGCTGCAGGTTCAGTTTTACGAAAACAAGCCGCTGGGCATCGAACTGCCGAAGACCGTGCGTGCCAAGATCGTGGAAACGCAGCCGATGATGAAAGGCGCCACCGCCTCGGCCTCGTACAAGCCGGCCGTCCTAGAGAACGGCGTCACCGTGCTGGTCCCTCCCTTCGTCACCGAGGGGGAAGAGATCATCGTCGACCCCAGCGAGAACCGCTACATCGAACGCGCCAAGTAAGGGCGACGATCCGCGTTCGGGTTTTCGTCATCCTGAGCCGCGCAGACGGCGAAGGATCTGCAACGACGCAACTGCTC
>JBDSGC010000041.1:0-4356 GCA_039919215.1 Thermoanaerobaculia bacterium
ACGATTTCATCGCCGGCTTACGCCCCGGTTTTCCCTTGATGCGATCAGCAGGGCCGCGCGCTTTGGATCGCGAAACAGGGGTCGCCGGCGGTCCCGAAGGCTTCGGAGCCGGGTGTTTGCGCACCACGGCGTGCGCGGTCTTCGCTGGCTTCGCCGGAGCGGTTTTGATTCTGGCGGGAGGGACCGGCGTGCGTACCGGGGCGATGGGAGCCAGCTGGGCAAGGAGGAATGAGCGGGTTTCCGCCGTGGGGTAGTGAGCGCGCCCGGCGTGGTCGAAGATCTTCAACTCGTCGATGAATCGGGCATAGGGCGGATAGTCGGCCGACAGGTGGTCGTGAAAGCCTGGAAGGGTGTCCTCATCGTAGAAGCTGCCGGCGGAGTTGGAGTCTGCGAATTTCCAGGCGGTCTCGAAGTCGCCGTAGATCAGCAGCGCGCGACGAAGGGAATTGCGCTCCGCCCCGAGGGGCATGCGGTCGGCGAACAGGCGAGCGGCGGTGAGCGTTGCGGTGAAGCGAGGCAGGTGCTTCGTGGAGACCGCATTGCGAAGTTCCCGCAACGCATGGGCCGGACTCGACACGCTGACTGGGGGAGGAGGCGCATCGGGGATTTTGGCGAGGGCAAGGGGACGGCCGTCGCCCGAGCTTGTTGCCTGAAACCGGGGCGGCGTTGCCGGCTCCTGCGCCAGCGCCGGCCGGGAAAGCAGAGCGGCAACGAATGCGACAGCGACGGCGCTGGTCCGAAGGGCACTCACGACGGGCTCCATGCCGGAGGGACGGCGCGCGAAAAACGCTGTCCTATCTCCGGGTTACTTCGGTGCCCGGCGGGCCGCGCCGCCAAGCGCGCGCGCTGTCTCGATCAGTTCCTGAATCGTCGTCTGATCCTTGCCGCTCGCCTGAAGCAGATAGATGCGGATGGCGCTGCCCACGGGAATCTGGGAGTTGGCGGGTTCCCCGTAAAACTTCTCCAGCCCGGAGACGAGCTCAAAGCCCGACACTTTGCCGGCCGTGGAGCTTTGTCGCTCCGTGCGAGCGGCCAGATTGGCGCAGGCTGAGTTCGGACCTGAGGCCACATCGATCTTGTTGAGAGCATCGAGGTAGCCCTGTGAGTAGCCGATGGACCAGTAGAGTTTCTCTGTACTGCTCAGGCGCAGCCAGTCCTCTCCGTTGGAAGGGGGAGCAATTTCCGGCGTGGTCGCGCGGTCGGCGGAATAGCCGACAACGGCATACAGCATCAGAGCGATCGCAACAGCAAGTTTTTTCATGGCAGCCTTTTAAAGACGCTGGTCGCGGAAATTTTGCCGGATTCTACCAAAGGCGAGACGACAGAGGGCAACAGACTTCGATTGGCGCGCGGAAATCCGTGGGACCGGCGGAAACGATCAATTGACGGAGCCTTCGATTTTCGCCCGATAACGCGCCACATCGGGGGTCATCTCGAGGTAAGGAAGAGCGTCGGCGAGCGCGCGCTTGGCCTCCCGGTATCGTCCAGCCTCGTACAGCGAGACAGCGTTCGCATACTGAGACTGGGCCTCGCTGCGGGCAAAGGATCCCGCCCGCCGAAACGCGCGAACCGCGCCGGCAAAATCTTTCGTTCGATACAACCCTTCTCCGATCCGGAGAGCTTCCTCGTGAGTCAGCGACGCCGCTTCCAGTGCGGACTGATAACGCTCCCGGGCCTGTGCGAGATCTCCATCGTCGAGAGCTCGCTGGCCTTCCGCGAGGGCAGTGCGCAGATCGATGGGAGGTCGCGGCGACGAAACGGAGGACGCGGGCGCTTTCGAAACAGGAGGCGTCGAGGGGCGGACTGCAGGCGAAGGCTGGACTGGCGGAGGCTCTGGCGGTCTCACAGGGCGAGGTGACGGTTGCGGCGCGGGAAAGGGAACGACGAAGCGAGGAGCTGGTGCCGGGGGTTCCGTGCGCGGCTGTGGAATCGCCGCGGGGGCCTGCGTTTCGGAGGGACGAACCGGTTGCGGCGCCGGCCTGGTCGAAGGCGCCGGCATTGAGGGCGAACTTTTTGGCGGCGGCTGGGGCGCCGGCACCGGAGATGCCTTCGGTGCGGTCTTCGGCGCAGGAGTGGCGATTTCAGGAGGTTGTATGGGCGCCGGAACCGGAATCGGAGCCGTCTTCGGCGCAGGAGTGGCGATTTCGGGAGGTTGTATGGGCGCGGGCACCGGAATCGGAGCCGTCTTCGGTTCGGTCTTCGGCGCAGGGGTGGCGCTTTCGGGAGGTCGTATGGGCGCGGGCACCGGAATCGGAGAAGTCTTCGGTGCGGTCTTCGGCGAGGGAGTGGCGATTTCAGGAGGTGGTATGGGCGCCGGCACCGGTGAGGGGCGCGGCGGATCGATCACGCCAATGCGAGGAGGCACAACGGCCGAGGTGGCTGGTCGCTGGAGATCGGCGAGTTGCGCGGGCGTGAGCATCCCCGCGGCAATGCGGTCGAACTCCTGCCGCAGAGCTATGGGAATCGACAGGGAGGGATACCGGGATTGGATGCGCTGTGCGGAGAGAACTCGCATGACGGACGCGCGCGCGGCGGGGGCGTCCTTCAGCCGCGTTGCTGTAAGAGCGAGGTAGACATGGGCCGTCTCGAACTCGTCGATCACATCCCCGAGTCCGAATGCTGCGATGCGCAATTCGCCGGTGGCGGCGGCGTAGCTCCCCTCGGCAAAATGGGAGATCCCGCGGCCGAGAAGCCGTTCGTAGAAGTCGAGATCTGAGGCGGCCGTAACAGATCCCGCCGCCAGAAATGACGCGAACAACCACACCAGTGCCGTGCGCAGAATTTGCCTTCCTCTTTTTGGAACCACGATTATTCGTCTCAAAATGCCGGACCGGGGCATTGAGAACGGGATGCCAAATTCGATTTCTCTGGCGTCCGTGGGGGTTCGGACCCCCTGATTTTGACACAGGTCCAGCAGGTTTTGCTTTCGAAATCGGGTACGATCGAGGTCTCGTGAGCAGGAATGTGATCGTTGTGGGAGGTGGGCTTTCTGGCCTCGCCACCGCCATCTACCTGGCCCGAGGGGGTCGCACCGTCACCATCTTCGAGCGACGCCGTTACCTCGGGGGGCGGGCGGTCACCCATCTGCGTCACGGTTACCGTTTCAATCTCGGGCCGCATGCGTTCTACCGAGGCGGTCCGGGATGGGACGTCATGCGGGAACTCGGGATTCCCATCCGTGGAGGCTCGCCCGACGGTACCGGCGTGGCTCTTCTCGAGAATACTCAGTACCGCTTCCCGGGCAATTTCATCGGTGTGATCACAACCGGCCTGTTCGGTTTCAAGGCCCGATTGGAAGCGGCCCTCCTCTTCCTGCGGATCCGGCGCATCGATCCTGCTCCTTTCTCCGGAATGACGGTGCGCCAGTGGATCGACGCGAACGTCTCCGACTCACGGCTTCGACAGGTGGTGGAGGCTCTGTTCCGTCTGGCGACCTATTCGGACCGTCCCGATCGTCAGCGTGCCAGCGCCGCTCTGGCGCAGCTCAGGTTGGGCATGCGCCGCGTTGTCTACGTGGACGAGGGATGGCAGAAGATCGTCGATGCGATGCACAGCGCGGCGGTCGCTGCCGGGGTCAATTTCGTGACGAGCTCACGGGTCGTTGCTGTCAATCACGACGCCCGCGTGCGCAGCATCGAAATCGGCGGTCTGGAGATCGAGAGCGGCAGGGACACGGTGTCGGTCGCTCTTCCCGATCTCAACGAACCGGAAAAGGGAGCGCCGATTCCGGCGGACACGGTGGTGCTGGCGATCGATCCGGTTGCGGTGCGGGAACTGGTTCCGGAGGTGGACTGGCCGGTGACCGAACCCGTAACCATCACCTGCCTCGATCTGGCCCTGTCTGCTCTTCCCCGCCCCCAGCCGCGATTCGCGCTGGGGATCGACCGGCCCTACTACTTCTCCGTGCATTCGGCCTGGTCCCAGCTCACGCCCAAGGGTGGTGCGCTGCTGCACGTCGCCAAGTATGGGAAGGGGAGCGAGCAGGAACTCGAGGCAATCGTCGACGAATTGCAGCCGGGATGGCGCGACGTTCTGGTCCATCGCCGATTCCTTCCGTCGATGACGGTGTCCAATGCCCTGACCGAGGTTGCCGGAAACGGGGCAGCGGCCCGAGCGACTCCGGCGACCCCCATCGAAGGGCTCTACGTCGTTGGCGACTGGGTTGGCGAGCGCGGAATCCTCTCCGATGCGGCGCTGGCCAGCGCACGTGACGCGGCGAAAGCAATTCTCGCCGCAGGGTAGCCGGCGTTTTCTGTCCCGGTCGAAACCGAGGGATCGAACCCGCCTGGCGTGAAGCGAAGCGATGGATGGTGAGAAACGGGACCCTTCTCATCGAGAGTCCTTCTCCCCGCACAC
>JBDSGC010000042.1:0-5711 GCA_039919215.1 Thermoanaerobaculia bacterium
CTAAGTTCAATCGTCCCTACGGGACTCGCAAATCCGTATAAACCCGGGCGTTTCTTGGAAATCGGCAAACGGCAGGATGCCGGCGCTCCGAAGGCAGCAAGGTCTCCCGCGCTGGGAGGTTCGACCACGAAATGCCGGCCTAGGCCACTGGACCGGGCCGGCGCTCTTCCAACGGCAGGGTGGCTCTCGGTAAAGCGCCTTGCAGCAGGATCGCGGCGCCGACGCCCACGCCACATCCCACGACGTTCCACCACAGCCAGGCCATGTCGGTGTAGCGGGCGCAGTAGAGAACGGCCAGCTGGCCAATGACGGCGCCGAGAAAAGCAGCGGTGCCTTGCACGGCCTTCACATAAAACGCGAGCAGGAAGATGGCCAGGATCGTTCCATAGAACAGTGATCCGAGCTTGTTCACCGCTTCGATCAGCGATCCGAGGCGGCTGGCGAACTCGGCGAACCCGATGGCGAAGAGGCCCCAGAACACGGTCATCCATTTCGAGGCGCGGACGTACTGATGGTCGGTGGCGTCCCGCCAGGCGAAGCGTCGCAGCAAGTCGATCACGGTCGTGGAGGCCAGCGAGTTGAGGCCTGAGGACGTTGCCGACATCGCCGCGCAGAGGATTGCCGCGAGGACCAGGCCGACCAGTCCGGCCGGCAAGGTATGGAGGACGAAGGTCAGGAAAATGTAGTTGGTGTCGGTGCCATCCGAGGTGGGATCGCTGCGGCGGATCAGGGCGGAGGCCGCCGCTCGGTTGGCGGCGTCGCGTTGCTGCACTTCGCGCAACACGGTGGTGGCTTGCGCGGAAGCAACGCGGTCATGCCGGCGCGTGGCATCCACCAGGCGCATCACGTCGGCGCGTTTCTCCGCGAAGAGCGCGGTGTGCGTTTTCTCCAGCTGTGAGTACTCCGCGGCAAACGGCGTCGCGTCGAGGCGCGCTTTGGCCACCCCGTTGAAAAACAGCGGCGGGGCCACGAACTGGTAGAACACGAAGACCATGGCCCCCACGAAGAGGATGAAGAACTGCATGGGAACTTTCACCATCCCGTTGATGAGCAATCCCAGCCGGCTCTCGGTGACGCTCGAGCCGGTGAGGTAGCGCTGCACCTGTGACTGGTCGGTGCCGAAGTACGAGAGGGCCACCATCAGTCCGCCGATCAGTCCGGACCAGAAGTTGTACGGCGTGCGCAGGTCGAAGGTGAAGTCGATCGCGTTGAGCCGCCCCATGCGTCCGGCCACCTGGACGGCATCGAGCATTCCCACCCCGGCTGGCAGCGCGCGGATGGCCATGACCAGCGCCACGGCCATGCCCCCGAGCGCGATCAACAGCTGGTGCACCTGCGTCCAGCTCACCGCTTTCGCTCCGCCCGACGCGGTGTAGAGAATCACCAGCGAACCGATCACGATGTTGGTGCGGTGGATGTTCCATCCGAGGAGCACGGAGATGATCAGAGACGGCGCGTAGAGGGTGATGCCGGTGGAGAGGCCACGCTGCAGCAGAAAGAGCGATGCGGTGAGCGTGCGCGTGCCCGGACCGAAGCGCGTCTCCAGGTATTCGTAGGCGGTGAATACCTTCAGCCGGTGATAGATGGGCACCGCGGTGATCGAGAGGATGATCATGGCCAGCGGCAATCCCAGATAGAACTGCAGGAAGCGCATGCCGTCGGCGTAGGCCTGGCCGGGCGTGGAGAGAAAGGTGATGGCGCTGGCCTGCGTGGCCATGATGGACAGCGCGATGGTCGGCCAGCGCATGGTCCGGCCGGCGAGCAGGTAGTCGGCCAGATCCTTTTTCTTGCGGCCCTTCCACAGACCGTAGGCCACGATGATGACCAGCGTCATCACCAGGACGATCCAGTCCAGTGTCCTCATGCGAAGGCCCGGCTGAAGGCGTAGAAGAGCGCCACCAGAATGGCCAGCTCAACGAGCACCGCAGCGTAGAGCCGCGTCCAGTTGCGATCAGTCATGTTGTTGGGCCGCAAGCTCCTGCGGTTACTTCGCGGAAACGAGATTGACAAAGAGTTTGTAGGCGCCCGGCACACCGGCGGGAAGCTGACGGAACCACGCCAGGCTGGTGTAGATGAACACGCCCTTGCCATAGCGCGTGTACAGCTCGCCGCCTTCCTTCTCCGGCTCGCCGGGATCGTGGGAGGCCAGGATGGTTTCGTAGCGGGGATCCTGGTCCTTGACGAAATAGAGTCCGCGCTCCTGAACCCATCCGTTGAAATCGGCGGCCACGATCCGGTTGGGCGTGGTCAGCAGCGGGTGCGCAGGCTTGAGCAGCGTGATCGGAGCCTCTTCCACCGTGACCCGTTCGGAGGTGACCTTGAACGGGTAGGGTCCGGGAGGATCGACCAGTAGCGGCTGCGGGCTGGTGCTGTTGTACTGGACCACCAGCGTGCCGCCGTTCTTCGCGTATTCGAGCAGGCGGGGATGTGCGGACTTCATGCGCGGACGGGCGTTGTAGGCGCGCACGCCGGTGACGATTGCGTCGTAGCGTGAAAGGTCCGCGCGTTCCAGATCGTCGTCATTGAGCAGGGTCACGTCGTATCCAACCTGACGCAGCGCCTGGGGCACTTCGTCGCCCGCACCCATGATGTAGCCGACCTTCGAGCCGCGCTTTCTTACGTCCACGCGGACTAGTTTCGCCGTGGCCTCACCGAACAGACGCTGCGAGGGGATGTGCGGGTAATCGAGATTCGTCAACGCCTGATGCAGTTTCTTTCCTCCCGCCAACTCCACCTCGGCGGCCAGAACGCCGGTGGTCTCGCTCGAGGGCGGCGTCACTCGAAAGGCTGCTTTTGCTTCGTCCCCTTTTGCGGCGAAGGTCACCGGCACTTCGGACGGCTCGGCCTTCCAGCCGGCCGGAAGGGTCAGGCGAACCTTCGCTGTTCCCGCCGTCGCGAAATTGCGCAGAGAGACGCTGACAGGTCTGGGCTGGGCATCGGGGAAGAGGTAGACCGTGGCGCCAAGGTTGGCGGTCACTTCCGGGGCCACGTCGAGGTTGCGGACGCGCTCTCCGAGAACTGCGTCGGTCCAGCGGTAGACGGCCGGCACGGTGAAGATCAGCGAGTGCATTGCCCGGTCGTTGACCGTGACGATGATGGGGATGGCCGGCGGATTCTCCGGCAGCCCGATGCTCTTCGGGTCAGTGACGGCAAACGATCCCTTCCCAGTCGGCGCCTGCAACCAGTACGGCTGGGAGATCGGGAAGTCGGCGGGGACTTTGATCGAAAGCTCAGTCTTCACTGGCACGTTGTTCTTCAGCTCTGCATTCACGCCCTTGCTCGGATTGGCATAGCGCGAGGCCACGGTCTGCAGCGTGAAGGGATAGTCGGACCGGTTGACCACCGTGACGTTCACCGGAATCTCCGCGCCCGGGACCACCGTGGAGTCGGAGGCGCTGACGTCGATGGCCAGACCGGCGCAGCCGCGAATCGCTTCGACGAGATCGCGCCGCTTGACCTCGATCCAGGGGTTGGCGCGCGGCGACCAGGCCTCCGATGCGCCGAGCCGGTCGAGCAGTTCCACCGCCTGCATCAACAGCGGGATGCTCTTCTGCGGTGACGAGGCGTCGAAGGTATCCGATGCCTGCTGCAGCACCTTTCCGATGGCCTCGCCTCCCGCATAGCGCGACCAGGTCATGTCGATGCCTTCGAACAGATCGGTCTGCGCCGGCGGGCCGGCGATCTGTTCGAGGTAATTGAGGATGGTCCCCCGTCTCTCCGCCGCACCGAAGCCCTGGCTCTTGTGCTGGCTGCGGCTTTCGGCTGCGATTTCCGTGTAGGCGCGGCCGAGGACCGGGTTGAATGCGCCGAGGTCGATGCGCAGCGACTTGGCGATGGCGGGGTCGTCGGCGGGGATGGGGCGGAAGGAGAATTTGTTGAAGAACAGTCGCCGCGGCTGCCACACGCCGACGGAGGACATCTGCTCCGGGAACTTCGTGGGATCGCCCGCCGCGGCGAATGCTTCGCCGGCGAGGATGGCCGACGCGGTGTGGTGTCCGTGGCCGCCTTCACCGGTGGTGGGGAAGCGGGTGACGATGACGTCGGGCTGGAAGCGGCGGATGTTCCAGACCACATCGGCCAGGATCAGATCGTGATTCCAGATGGCCATGGTCTCGGTGGGAGTCTTCGAATAGCCGAAATCGAGCGCGCGCGTGAAGTACTGTTCGCCGCCGTCGATACGGCGGGCGGCCAGGAGCTCCTGCGTCCGGATCAGTCCGAGGAGCTCCCCCTTCTCATCGCCGATGAGGTTCTGGCCGCCATCGCCGCGGGTCATGGCCAGATACGCCGTGCGCAGCAGGCGGCCATTCGCGAAGTAGGCGATCAGCGCGGTGTTCTCATCGTCGGGATGGGCAGCCAGATACATGGCGCTGCCGACCACGGTCAGCTTGCGCAGCGATTGCTGCAGTTGCGCGGAGTCGGGGGAGGTCGAGGCGATGGCGCGGAGTGGAAGGAGAACCAGCAGAGCGAGGACAGACGCATTTCGTCGAAACATGGCCGGAATGGTAAAGGGTGCGCGTGCAATCTGGTGAGGAGTGATGTTGCGAACATCGAACAATGTGGCCGAACGCTCCTGCGACGTGGCCGTGATCGGGGCGGGAGCGGCCGGCCTGATGGCGGCCATCTTTGCCGGACGGGAGGGCGCCTCGGTGCTGGCCATCGACGGCGCGCCGAAGATCGGGGCGAAGATTCTGATCTCCGGCGGAGGGCGCTGCAATCTCACGCATGATGAGGTCCGGGCCGCCGACTTCCACGGGAACCGCAACGCCATCGGCAAAGTCCTGCGCAGCTTCGATGTCGCGCCCACCCTCGAATTCTTCGCTTCGATCGGCATCACGGTGGAGCGGGAAGAGGGCGGCAAGTTGTTCCCCACCAGCAACCGGGCCCGCGACGTGATCGATGCGCTGCTTGCTGCTGCCGCCGAGGTGGGCGTGGAGGTCGTGAGCGGCCAGAAGGTGCTCTCCTGTCAGCGCAGCGACGACGGCTTTCTGATCAATGAAACGATTCGTGCGCGGCGCCTGGTGATGGCAACGGGAGGCCGCTCGGTGCCCAAAACGGGAAGCGACGGATCGGGCTACGCGCTCGTTCGCGGATTGGGGCATTCGGTTGGAGAGACGTTTGCGGCGCTGGTTCCGCTGGTCACTCCCGCCGGCCACTGGACACGCTCCCTGAGCGGCACCTCCATCGAGACCGAGCTTTTCGTACGATCGGAAAACGGCAGGGTGTTGCATCGGGAGCGAGGCTCGCTGCTCTTCACGCATTTCGGTTTGAGCGGGCCGGTGGTCCTCGACATCAGCAGGCACTGGATCGCCGAGCAGCCTGCCGCGCTGGTGGCCAGCTTCCTGCCGGACGAATCGTTCGAGAGTCTGGAAGCGTCCCTGCTGGCGGAGGCGAAGCGCAATCCGCATGCGACGCTGGCGGGCGTGCTGCGCCGCCGGGTTCCCGATCGGCTGGCCGTGCAACTGGGGAGCGAGACCCGGCTCGGCCGGTTGTCCCGTGAGGATCGCCGCGTGCTGATCCGAGGAATCGTGGAGCAGGAGATTCCCATCGTGCAGGATCGCGGGTTCGACTACGCCGAAGTCACGGCGGGCGGCGTGCCGCTCGACGAGATCGAGCTGCGAACAATGGCCTCGCGCCGCTGCGACGGGTTGTATCTCTGCGGCGAGATCCTGGACGTCGACGGAAAAATCGGCGGCTACAACTTCCAGTGGGCC
>JBDSGC010000043.1:0-6211 GCA_039919215.1 Thermoanaerobaculia bacterium
ACGCTGCCATCCGCAGCGGTGAACAGAGGCGTTCTCAGTTTCGGCCGGCGGATCAAGGACGCAGGCGACGGGACCGTTCCAATGGTTTCCTCCTCCTGGTTGCGCGGTGCCGCGGTGCGTACGATGGTTCTGCCGATCGGCACGTATCCGTCGGCGAACATTCCCTACCCCCACAAGAGAATCTGGGACTCGCCGCCGGTGCTGCAACTCTTCGAGGAAGTGCTCCACAACGCGCCGCGGGAACCCTTTCTGTGCGTGGCGGCAGACAGCGATGACGCTATCGATTACCACCGCGATGTGGACGTGCGGATGTCTGCGGTGGCCGCGGATGGCCGGCCACTGCCAGGTTGCAAGGCCACCGTCGACATTGATGGCCTGAAGACGGTCGTCGATTTCCGTGGAGCCACCCGGATGGCCTTCACGCTGGTGCGGGTCGGCATCCACCACAACGCCGGCAGCGACCTCTATCGCTTCACCGTAACGTTTCGCTGGCAGGGAGGCGGACCAGTAACGCGGGTGGTCGTGATCCGGGCGTTGTAGGCCGGGCCGGCACGGCCGGCTGCGTTGGTTCGCAAAGCGTCCGCCACGATTTCTGGGATTCAAGGACGCGATGCTGAGGAATCGGCGGAGCGGCGACATCCCGCAGGGAGACGCTCAATCGTCCCTACGGACGGAAAGAGGGACGCTCGATGGGTGACGTTCCGGGGATCGCCTTCACAGCTCCGGCGCCGCTCCGGTCAGCACCCGGAACGCTTCGATGTATTTGTCGCGGGTTTTCGTCACGACCTCGCGGGGAAGCTCGGGAGCGGGCGGATTCTTGTCCCACCCGGTCGTCTCCAGCCAGTCGCGCACAAACTGTATGTCGAAAGACGGCGGATTCTTTCCCACCGCGTACCGATCGGCCGGCCAGAAGCGCGACGAGTCGGGCGTGAGCACCTCGTCGATCCAGATGATCTGGCCGTCGCGGAGGCCGAATTCGAACTTGGTGTCGGCGATGATGATGCCGCGAGAGAGGGCATATTCGGCGGCTCGCGAATAAATCCCCAGAGTCAGATCGCGGAGTTTGCCAGCGAGCTCACTCCCGACGATCGCCGACATCTGCTCGAACGAGATGTTCACGTCGTGCCCGCTCTCTTCCTTGGTGGCCGGCGTGAAGATCGGCTCGGGAAGCCGGCTCGCCGTGGTCAGGCCGGCCGGAAGCTGGATGCCGCAGACCTTTCCGCTCTCCTGATACTCCTTCAGACCCGAGCCCACGAGATAGCCGCGGGCTACGCACTCCACCGGCACTACCTCGCACTTCTTCACCAGCATGCTTCGGCCGCGCAGTTCAGCATGTGTCTGAACCTCCGCGGGAAAGCGGTCGAAGTCCGTTTCGTGGAGATGGTTTTCGATGTCGGCGAAGTGCCGGAACCAGAAGACGGACATCTGGTTGAGGATGCGTCCCTTGTCGGGGATGCCGGGTGAGAGGACGACGTCGAACGCAGAGATGCGGTCGGTGGCCACAAACAGAAAAACGTCGCCGAGGTCGTAGACATCGCGAACCTTTCCTCGGCGGGCCAGCGGGAAGGGGAGAGAAGTCTCGAGCAGTCCGGAATCCATCGAGCGGATTCTACCGCTGTCGCAGCGCCGGAAGGATGCCGGCGCTACGACAGGCAATTCAGTGCGTGAGCCGTAGGCCGGTTGAGGTCTTCAGGATGTTCGCTCTGCCCATCGAAATCGAGGTTGCGCGAACGGTGCGCGCCTGCTGCAGCCCGATCTTCGTGCCGATCGACGTGGTCGAGGCGGGAACGGGCATCCCCATTTTGAAGAGGATGCTGGCGCTGGCCAGCAGCGTGGGGGTCTGGTACGTCGGATCGCCGGAGATCCGGTCGATGGTGGAGACGTACGGGAAGACCACCGCATCCTTGCCCGGGTCGTCGACCTGGAACTCGATCGATCCGCCGTCGACTTCGGCCGGCATGCTCACCTGGCGATGGGAGAGCGGCGGGATGTTGAGCGGCGCGTTCTTGATGATGGTGCGTCCCTCCCGGTCGCGGATCCAGACGTTCAAGGTGACGTTGGAGCGGCCGAGGTTGACGGCGCCGATGTTCGAGCGCCAGCCCAGACGGTCGACGTTGCGCACACCGTGAGCGATGGAGCTGATGCCGTCGGTGGCGAAGTTCTGCAGGCCGGCCCATACGCCGGGGATGGTCTGCGAGTACGTGCCGGTGGAGGAGTTGTTGTAGGTGCTGCTGGTCACCAGAAACGCCCTCGCCAGGATGCTGTTGGGGACCTTCGGGTTGTCCTCGGGGAACGTGGCCACCAGCAACGCGCCGGTGCCACTCACGCCATAGAGGTCCTCGAGAATGTTGTCCGACAGAGCGGTGCCGTTGGCGGGGACGGTGAAGGTAACCTCAAGCGCCTTGCCGGGTGTTTTCTCGGCGGACGGGAGGTAGGTGACGCTCACCGTGAGCGGATAGTCCGGCTGCGGATTGAAGACGCTGAAACTGGTCATCCATCGCGTGCCGTAAAGGCCTGGAGTATTGGCCGCCGCGGGGATGACGTAGGTGTCATTGACCTGCGCGACCAGAGGCAATGCAAAAAAGACGACGAGAAGCGAAACGAGTTTGGTTCCGGAAACTTTCATGATGAACCTTCCCGGGTACCGGCAAGTGTTGGAAACATGACGCGAGGTGGAACGCATTCCCATTCGCGCAGTGCCGTGGTTGTAATCAAACGAAGCGTGTGAGTCTTCGGGAGACTGGCTGCCTTCGTAGCGCCGGCGTCCTGCCGGCGCTACGAAAACTAGGAGCCTGCGCGGCAGAACGTCTTGGAGCGTGATCGTGGCGGAGCCTTGGGCAACCAACGCCGCCGGCCGTGCCGGCGAGCCTGCGCGGCAGAACGTCTTGGAGCGTGATCGTGGCGGAGCCTTGGGCAACCAGCGCCGCCGGCCGTGCCGGCTAGCGCGACTTCATGGCCACGTAGTCGCGGCGTGCGGCGCCGGTGAAGATCTGGCGCGGGCGGGCGATCTTCTGGTCGGGATCCTGGAGCATCTCCTGCCACTGCGACAGCCAGCCGGAGACCCGGGGGATGGCGAACAGCACCGGGAACATGTCCATGGGGAACTTCATGGCCTGGTAGATGAGTCCGGAGTAAAAGTCGACGTTGGGATAGAGCTTCCGTTTGACAAAGTACTCATCTTCCAGCGCGATCCGTTCCAGTTCCAGGGCGATGTCGAGCAGCGGGCTCGTTCCGGTGACCTCGAAGACCTGGTAGGCCACCTTCTTGATGATCGTGGCTCGCGGATCGTAGTTCTTGTAGACGCGATGGCCGAAGCCCATGAGCTTCACGCCTTCGCCGCCCTTCACGGTTTCGATGAAGGCAGGGATGTTCTTCTTGGAGCCGATCTCGGTGAGCATGCGGATGACCTGCTCATTGGCGCCCCCGTGGAGAGGGCCGTACAGAGCAGCGGCCGCCGCGCCGATGGCGGAGTAGGGCTCCACGTGCGAGCTGCCCACGGCGCGCATGGCGTTGGTCGAGCAGTTCTGCTCGTGGTCGGCGTGCAGGATGAACAGCACATCGAGCGCGCGCTCCAGCACCGGATCCGGCGTGTACTTGCTCTCGGTGGTCTTGAACATCATGTTCAGGAAGTTGCCGGGATAAGAAAGGTCGTTGTCGGGATAGGCGTAGGGCATGCCCACCATGTGCCGGTAGCTGAAGGCGGCGATGGTGATCATCTTGGCCACGATGCGCTCGATCTGTCGCTGGCGGACTTCCGGATCGAAGACGTCCTTCGCTTCCGGATAGAACGTGCCCAGCGCGGCGACCATGGCGATCAGCTTGCCCATGGGGTGCGCGTTGTAGCGGAATGAGTCCAGCAGCGACTTCAGGTTCTCGTTGATGAAGGTGTGGTGGGTGACGTTGAAGCTCCAGGTCTCCAGCTCCGCCGCGGTGGGAAGCTCGCCATGCAGCAGCAGGTAGGCCGTCTCCAGGTAGGTGCTGCTTTCGGCGAGTTGCTCGATGGGGTAGCCGCGGTATTCGAGGATGCCCTTGTCGCCGTCGATGAAGGTGATGGCGCTGCGGCAGGCCGCGGTATTCATGAAGGCCGGGTCGTACGTCATCAGGCCGAAGTCGTCGGAAGCAACCTTGATCTTGCGCAGGTCCGTGGCCCGGATGGTCTCGTCCTGGATGGGGACCTCGTATGTGGTCCCGGTGCGGTTATCGGTGATGCTGAGCGTGTCCTGCGGCAACTGGGTTACCTCCGGCTTCGAATCGGCGGGTCAATCTATCACTTCTCCCTCACTCCCCAGCGGGGTCGATGCCAACCTTTTGCCCAGTCGAAAATTGCCACGATTTGCCTCAGCGCGGGGCGAGGTCGCCGCAGCGCGCGGCGAGAATGGCGGTGGCCACGATGCCGGCCGTCTCCGCGCGCAGGCGCCGGCGCCCGAGGCGTTCGATCGAGCATCCCGAGGTCCGGGCAGCGTGCAGTTCTTCGTCGCTCCATCCACCTTCGGGTCCGATCAGCAGGGTCACCGAATCGCGGAGCTCCGCCGCGGGGGAAGGGTCCAGGTCGGCGTCGAAGAGGAGCTTCGCGCCGGGCCGCTGCAGGACCTCGGCGAACGGAGTGGGCGGATGCACGACCGGGATCACCGATCGCCCCGATTGTTTCACCGCCTCGAAGACGATGCGGTTCCAACGCTCGCCCTTTCCCCGATAGCGTTCGGGGCGCAGTTCCACACGGTCGGTGATCATTGGAAAGAACGAGCGAGCGCCGAGCTCCGTGGCCTTCTGCAGCACCAGCTCGAACTTCTCGAGCTGGATGATGGCCATGGCCACGTGCAGATCGACAGGAGACTCGCGCGATCCGATCGATTCGACGAGCTGCACGGAGCCCTCGGTGAACCGGGCAAGAAAGGCGACCCCCGCGCCGTCGAAGACCTCGACCTCCTCCCCTTCGCGCACACGAACCACGCGCGCGTGGTGCGACTCGTCGCTCGACAGGACGTGCGCCGCGCCTGCCACCAGTGGCGACTGCACGAAGAATCGATGCTTCAACCTGCTTCTCCCACAGTCGCCGGTTCCTCGGAGATGGGCAGGGCGCGCGGCTGGAGTTGTTCACGCGCGAACAGAACGAGCACCAGTCCGGGGATCCCGAGGAACACGGTGAGCCAGAAGTAGACCGCGTATCCGGCGTTCTGAGCGATGAAGCCGCTGGCCGTGCCCATGACCATGCGACTGAGTCCGAAGGCGGCGGTGAGCATGGCGTACTCAGTGGCGGCGCGTTTGCGATCGCAGATGGACATCAGGAACGCCAGGAACGCGGCGGTGCCCAGACCGTAGCCAAAGTTCTCCAGGATGGCCGCGACGTAGATGCCCCAGCGGCCCGCGCCGACGGTTGCCACGACCGCATATCCGAGGTTGGACACGATCTGCGCCACGCCGAGCCAGAGAAGACTGCGGTAGAGACCGAAGCGGGCCACGAATGCTCCGCCGGCAATGGCTCCAGCCACGCTGATGCTCACGCCGATGACCGTGGTGATGGTGCCGATCTCCGACGGGGAGTAGCCGCGGTCGACCCAGTAGGGCTTGATCATGGAGACGATGGCCAGTTCGCCCAGGCGATACAGAAAAACGATGGCTAGCAGAGTTCCGGCCCGAGGCCTGGAGAGCCAGTCTCGCAGCCCAGCGACCAGGCTCGGTCGTTCCGTTCCTGCCTCGCTGGCGCCACGATCGTCCGGCAGGAAAAGCGTGATCACGAAGATGACCGCAAGCAGCGCGGCAGCGGCGGCGAACGTCCCTGGCCAGCCGGCACGATCGGCCAGGGCGGCCAGACCTCCGCCGCCGACGATGATGGCGATGCGGTAGGCCATCACGCGGATCGAGTTGACCGGACCGACCATCTTCGTCGGCGTGGCCCGGATGGTGAAGGCGTCGACCGCGAGATCCTGCGTGGCGGAGGCCAGCGCGAGGATGGTGATCAGGATCCAGAAGTTCCTGCCGTAAGCGCCGTGAAGCGCCGCCAGCGCCCCCATGGCCAGGGCCATCGTCAGGACGGCGGCGGAGATCCATCGGCGATAGGAGCCGAAGGTATCGATCAGCGGTGACCAGAAAACCTTGAGGGTCCAGGCGGAGCCGACCGTGCTCAAAAAGCCGATGGAGATCAACGGCACGTGCTCCACCCGCAGATAGAGGGGCAGAAGATCGGTGACGATGCCGAACGGAAAACCCTCCG
>JBDSGC010000044.1:0-10215 GCA_039919215.1 Thermoanaerobaculia bacterium
CATCAACATGGCGAGCTACTGGTCCTACTTCATCGGGGGCGTGATCATGCTCCTGAGCTTCTTCGCCCCCGGCGGCGCGCCCGGGTCGGGCTGGACCTCGTATCCCCCGCTCTCGAACATCGCGAGCGAAGGCCAGACGTGGTGGCTCTTCGGGATGGTCTTCCTCATCACCTCTTCGCTGCTGGGCGCGATCAACTTCATCGTGACCACGATCCAGCTCCGCGCCCCTGGGCTCACCTTCTTCCGCCTGCCGTTCTTCGTCTGGGCCCAGTTCGTGACGTCGTTCCTGCTGCTGCTGGCCTTCCCCGCGCTGGAGGCTGCGGCCATCCTGCAGATGATGGATCGCCTCGCCGGAACGAGCTTCTTCATGCCCTCGGGTCTGGTCATCAGTGGCCAGTTGCTTCACAACGCCGGCGGCGGCAACCCGCTGCTCTGGCAGCATCTGTTCTGGTTCCTGGCCCACCCTGAGGTGTACGTGCTCATTCTGCCGGCGATGGGAATCGTGGCTGAGGTGATCGCCAACAACACCCGCAAGAGTCTGTGGGGCTACCGGTCGATGGTCTTCGCCACAATCTTCCTCGGATTCATGTCGTTCGTGGTGTGGGCGCACCACATGTTCCTGACCGGCATGGGCACCACCATCAGCGCCTTCTTTCAGACCACCACCATGATCATCTCCATTCCCTCGGTGATCATCCTCAGCTCGCTGTTCATTACGCTATGGGGCGGATCGATCCGGTTCAACGTCCCCATGTTGTTCGCCCTGGCCTTTCTGCCGATGTTCGGCATCGGAGGCCTGACCGGGCTTCCGCTGGGGCTTGCTGCCGCCGACATCCATCTGCACGACACCTATTACGTGATCGGTCACTTCCACTACGTGGTGGCGCCGGGGACGATCTTCGCGATGTTCGCCGGGATCTACTACTGGTTCCCCAAGGTCACCGGCCGCAAGCTCAACGAGTTCTGGGGCCGGGTGCACTTCTTCGTTTCCTTCGTCTGCATCAACGGGATCTTCTTCCCGATGTTCATCCAGGGGCTGGCCGGAGTCTCCCGCCGGCTGTACGACGGCGGATTGCAGTACGAGCACGCCAAGGCCGTGGCCTCGCAGACCAACCCGTTCATGTCCATCTGCGCCATCGGCCTGCTGGTCGCGCAGATCCCATTCGTGATCAATTTCTTCTGGAACTCGATCGCCGCCCTGCGCAACCATCGCGACGCCGATGCGAATCCGTGGCAGGCCACCACGCTGGACTGGGCCGCCACCACCTCGCCTCCGCTGGCTCACGGCAACTTCGCGGTGACGCCGGTGGTCTATCGGGGACCGTACGATTACAGCATTCCGGGCGATCCGACCGGATACATCCCGCAGCACATTCCGGATACCGATGTTCGCATCGAGCCTCCCGGTGGCGGGATGCTGCCGGTCAATGCCGCGGCGCAGAGGGAGATGTAGCCGATGGATGCACACGCGCACGCCCACGCCGCCCACGCCGAACTGGAGATTCCGTTCAACGTGCATCCCCGTCCGGACACGGGGCTGTACAACGCCAAGCTCGGCGTCTGGCTCTTCCTGGCCTCGGAAGTCATGCTCTTCGGAGCGCTCTTCTCGTCCTACATCCTGCTGCGCACCGGCGCAGCGACCTGGCCCCGAGGATGGGAGTTTCTCAATGTCCCCCTGGCCACGCTGAACACCTTCATCCTGATCAGCTCGAGCGTGACGGTGATCATGGCCTGGTCGTATCTGCGCCTGGGCGACCTGAAGAAGGGCCGGATCTACATCGGGCTGACGCTTCTCTGCTCCCTGGCCTTCCTGGTGGTGAAAGCCTTCGAGTACGGCCACGAGTTCGCCGAGCATCGCTTTCCCAGCGAAAACAACTTCATGGCCATCTACTTCACACTGACCGGGCTGCACGGCCTGCACATCCTGGGCGGCATGGTCGTGTTTGCCTATCTGCTGGGTCCCGGTGCGAAGATGTGGCAGCACGAGCGGGAGCGCTACACCAATCGGGTGGAAGTGGTCGGCCTGTACTGGCACTTCGTCGACCTGGTCTGGATTTTCCTCTTTCCGGCGTTGTATCTGATGTAGCTCAGGAGACATTGCATGGCCGAAACGATCACCGCTGATCCTCTGACGCACGAGCACGAGCAACACGCCGGTGTGGTGGATCCGAACGTTCATCACGGTCACACCCCGGAAGAGATCCGCAAAGAGATGCGGGTCTACATCACCGTCTTCATCTGCCTGGGTATCCTCACCCTGGCCACGGTGGGCGCCTGCTACGGACTCAAGCTTCCTTCCCACATGGCCATCCTGGTGGCCTTGATCATCGCGTCGATCAAGGCCGGACTGGTGGCGGCGTTTTTCATGCATTTGATTTCGGAGCGCAAAGTCATCTACGCCGTGCTGGGGCTCACCCTGACATTCTTCGGGATCCTGTTATGGCTGCCGGTGCACGACTGGCTCGACAAGTTCGGCAAATACGGTGCGAAGTAGCTGCAGGCCTTGACCGCTCATGTCCCTCCGAATCTTCCATCTGGTCTTCATCGTCGCCTCGTTCGGGCTCTCGCTCTTCGTGGTGCTATGGGGATTCCGGGAGTGGCAGTTGACGCACAGCGGCGGCGCACTGACGCTGGCCATCGTGTTCCTGCTGTTCGGTGCGGCCCTGGTCGGTTACGGGATGTATGCGGTGAGGAAGCTGAAGGAACTGGCATGAAGCGCATTCGGATCACGGCTCTGCTCGTGGTGGCCATGCTGCTATTGGCCGGGGCGGCCTCTGCCTGCCCGGTCTGCTACGGCAACAACCCGAGCGCGCCGATCGTGAAGGGATCGAACAACGCCATCCTGTTCATGCTCGGCGTCATCGGATTCGTGCAGCTGGGGTTCATCGCATTGTTCTGGACGTTCTGGCGCCGGGCCAGCGCTCTGCGGCGCCATCGCCAGTCGTTTCGCGTGATTGAGGGGGGAGCGGCGCACTAAGCGCGCTCACGGAGACAGCATGGGCAAGTTCCTCGCGCAATACATGCCGATCGATGCATCGGCACACGGTCCGGAGCTGGACCGACTGCTGGCCATGGTGCACTGGCTGATGCTGATCCTGTTCGTGGTCTGGGGCGCCTACTTCGTGTACGTGCTCTGGCGGTTCCGGGCCTCGAAGAATCCGAACGCATCGCATCTCGGTGCGCAGACACACGTCTCGACCTATGCCGAAGCAGGGGTCGCGCTCATCGAAGTGCTGCTCCTGGTCGTCTTCTCCATCCCGGCGTGGTATCGCTGGGCCAAGCCGCCGGTCAGCGAGAAGAATCCGCTGGAGCTGCATGTGGTGGCCGAGCAGTTCGCCTGGAATGTTCACTACCCGGGCGCTGATGGGATCTTCGGGCGGCGCGAACCGAAGCTGGTCACCTCCTCCAACCCGCTGGGCATCGACCTCAACGACCCGGCAGCGAAAGACGACATCACCACCCTCAATCAACTGCACCTCGAGTTGGACAGGCCAGCCGTCATCCATGTCAGCTCCAAGGACGTCATCCACAGCTTCAAGCTGCCGGTAATGCGCGCCGAGCAGGACGCCATCCCCGGCCTCGACGTGGCCATCCACTTCACGCCAGTGAAGAGCAACGAAGACGGCCAGAAGTGGGAGATCGCCTGCGCCCAGCTCTGCGGCCTGGGCCACTACCGCATGCGCGGCGAGATGCACATCCACAAGAAGGCGGATTTCGAGAAGTGGCTCGCGGAGGCTCCGCGGGCACAGGCGAGCATCGGCTCCTGATCCCATGAAAATCGAACCCCAGGCGGCGCGATCGGCGCTGCGCTCTCTTCAGGAGACGCCCGCAGGTCTCCGACGCTTCACCAAATTCGTGGCCGGATCGACCCTGTTCCTGATCTTCGCGGGAGCCATGGTCACATCCACAGGTTCGGGGCTGGCGGTGCCCGACTGGCCGCTCTCGTACGGAATGGTGATGCCTCCGATGATCGGCGGCATCTTCTACGAGCATGGCCATCGGATGATCGCCGCGGCCGTCGGTTTTTTGACGGTCCTCCAGGCGGTCTGGCTCCAGCTTCGGGAGCCGAAGCGACTGCTGCGGATGCTGGGCTGGTGGGCGGTCGGTGCCGTGATTGCCCAGGGGCTGCTCGGCGGGCTGACCGTGATCTTCCTCCTGCCGCCGGCAATCTCCATCGCCCACGCTGGACTGGCGGAGATTTTCTTCTGCCTGAACGTGGCCATCGCATTCTTCGCCTCGCGATGGTTCGCCTCCAGCGGTGAGCTCGAGCGCGGCGACGCTCCGGTCCGCTCGACCTCCGTCCTGGTCGCGCTGGTCTATCTGCAAATTCTGGTCGGTGCGCTGATGCGCCACCTGGGAGCGGGACTGGCCATCCCCGACTTTCCCCTGGCCTTCGGTCGCCTCGTTCCCCCGGTCTTCACCGTGCCGGTGGGGGTGCACTTCGCGCATCGCATGGGCGCGGTGGCCGTCGTGGCGATGGTGGCCTTCCTGTTTGCCCGGCTCCACCGTTTCGAAGCTGAGCACCCGCTGCGGCAGGTGGCGTACGGGCTGCTGCTCGTGGTAGGAAGCCAGATCATGCTCGGCGCCTACACCATCTGGAGCGGAAAACAGCCGGTGATCACCAGCCTGCACGTGGCCACAGGCGCGCTGACGCTGGCCACCTCGCTCGTTCTGGCGCTGACCGCGCGCGCAGTGGCCTGGCGGCGCGGCTCGCAGTCCACCCATGGGCTCCTGGTCCATGAGGCGCTGGCATGAGCGAAGTCGTCGCTCTTCCGCGGCCGCACGGTTTGCTGGACATCTCCCGCGATTACCTGCAGCTATCGAAGGCTCGCATTGTCCTCATGGTGCTGATCACCACGGCCGCGGGGATGCTCTTCGCCAGCTCACATCCCGGCTGGGCTCTGGTGATCAACACGCTGGTGGGAACGGCCCTGGTTGCCGCCGGCACCAACGCCCTGAACCAGTATGTGGAGCGGGAGCACGACGCCAGGATGCGCCGCACCCGCCTGCGTCCCCTTCCCGATGGCCGGATCAGTCCGAAGGCAGCGCTCCTCTTCTCCTCGGCCATCGCGGTCATGGGAACCGTCTACCTCGGATTCGCCGTGAACTGGATCACCGCAGCGTTGGGTGCCTTCACGCTGACGAGCTACATCTTCGTCTACACACCGCTGAAGCGGGTCTCGCCGATCTGCACCCTGATCGGCGCGGTCCCCGGAGCCATTCCACCGCTGATGGGGTGGACCGCCGTGACCGGCTCCATCGGTGTGGGCGGCTGGATCCTGTTCGGCATTCTTTTTTTCTGGCAACTGCCGCACTTCATGGCCATCAGCTGGATCTATCGCGAGGATTACGGTCGCGCTGGATTCGCCATGCTGGCCGTGCGCGATGAAAAAGGACTGGCCACCGCGCGCGAAGCGGTCGCATACAGCGTGGCCCTCCTGGTGGTGAGCATCCTTCCGACTTTCTTCGGTTTGACCGGGGTTCGCTACCTGGTGGGCTCGATCCTCGCCGGGCTGGTCATGCTCGGCGCGAGCATCGTTTTCCTGAAGAGTCGCAACACCGGCAGCGCCCGGCGGCTGTTCATGACTTCCAACATCTATCTCATCGTGCTGATGGTCCTGCTGGTTCTTCATTGAGCGCGTCTCGCTGCCGCCCTGCGAGCATTCTTCTCGCGGTCCTGATGCTGGCCATCAGCGGATGTCACCACCGATCGCAGCTTCCCGCGCTCTTCCCCGTCCCGGACACAGTGCTGTTGAATGAGCTCGGCAAGCCGGTGCGACTCAGCGCCATGAACGGATCGGTCACTGTGTACAACTTCATCTTCACCAACTGCGCCGGGACCTGCCCGATGATGACCGCGGCCATGCGCAGGCTGACGAAAAAGGTGGACAAGGATCTGCCCGTGCATTTCGTGTCCATCAGCGTCGATCCGAAGCGCGATACGCCGGCCGTGCTGCACCAGTACGCGGCGCGGGTCCGCAACGATGATCGCTGGATGTTCCTGACCGGGGACCTTGGAGCGATCATCAACCTGTCCGTGAACGGCTTCAAGCTGGCGGCGGGCGGGACGACCCAGACCGCCGCAGAGCCATTGATGCACAGCTCGAAATTCGCCGTCGCCGACAAGCGGGGAGTGATCCGGGAGTACTACGGCGGCACCAATGACGACGCTCCCGACCACGTGGCCGCCACGATTCGCGACCTCGCGCGCGAAGACTGACGAGCGAGTGCCGCGGGTCGTTTCGTCATCCTGAGCCGCGCACACGGCGAAGGATCTGCAACGACGCAACTGCTCCCAGTAACATCCTCGTGATTGCAGATCCTTCGCTTCCCGTCCGCCCCCCACGCCGCTCAGGATGACGGTTGGCGTGATTTCTTCACAGCCTCTGAGGCTACCGAGATTCCGCCGCTCCACGGCTGCGGCCTGACCGTCTTCCGACAGCCGATACTCGGCGGAACTCCGCGGGCAGGATGCCCGCGACACGGCCGGCAGGATGCCGGCGCTACGAAAGGCAGCCTGTCTCCCGAGTACCGCTTCGGTGCCGGCCCGGCCGATCCTCTGCTACAGTCCGGCGCCATGGATTTCGCCCACACTCTGCCGGCCGTCAACGCATCGCTCAATGCGCTGAGCGGGATCCTGCTGGTGATCGGATACGTGCTCATCCGGCGGAAGAAAATCGTCCTGCACAAGCGCTTCATGCTGGCTGCATGCGCCTGCTCCACGCTCTTCCTCTGCCTGTACGTTCTGAACCACATCCTCCGGCATGGTCTGGTCACCAGGTTTCCGGGGACCGGCCCGATCCGGACCGTGTACTTTTCCATCCTCATCTCGCACACAGCTCTGGCCATCACCATCGTCCCGCTGGCCATCGTGACGGTGATTCGAGGGCTGAAGATGCGGGTGGAGAAACATCGTCGCATCGCCCGCTGGACCTTTCCGCTCTGGGTGTATGTCTCCACCACGGGCGTGATCGTCTATTTCTTCATCTATCAGTGGTACCCGTCGGCGTGATTCCGCGAAACGCAACCCTGCTTCGGGAGATCGAGGGCCATCAGGCAGCGGACAGCCTCGAGGAAGGTCATCGCGCTGCATTCCTGCAATTGCTTTCCACTCCCGACGATGCGTTTCTGCGAGGGCGTTTCGCCCCGGGACACATCACGGCCAGCCTGTTCATCGTCGATCGGCAGGCTCCCGCTCTTCTGCTCCATCATCACCGTCGCCTCAACCGCTGGCTGCAGATGGGCGGGCACGTGGAGGAGGGGGAGAGCACAGTCGCTGCTGCGATGCGGGAAGGGCGGGAGGAGTCGGGGCTCCGGGATCTGGAGTTGGTCTCCGACACCATACTGGACCTCGATGTGCATCGCATTCCGGCGGGAAAGGGAGAGCCCGATCATTTCCACTTCGACGTGCGGTATCTTGCACGCACGCTCGATCCGTCGGGCATCACCATGGACCGCAACGAATCGAATCAACTTGCCTGGATCCCGCTGGACGAAGCGCAGTCGCTCATGAACGAAGCGGCTTCGTCGCGCGTGATCAGGAAGATCAGGAGCCGTGCGTGACGCTTTCGCTTTCTGAAAACGATCTTGATCCCGATCCCTTCACGCAGTTCGATCGCTGGTTCGCCGCAGCGAAGGAAGTGGTTCCCGCGCCGGAGGCCATGACCGTGGCCACCACCAACCTCGACGGCGAGGTGTCGGCGCGCATCTGCCTGCTCAAGGGCTCCGACCATCGCGGGCTGGTCTTCTTCACGAACTACAGCAGCCGGAAGGCCTCCCAGATCCATGACAACCCCCGCGCCGCGCTCGTCTTCTTCTGGCCGCAGCAGGAGCGGCAGATCCGGGTGGAAGGGGTGGTCGTCCGCGTCACCGAAGAGGAGTCCAACGAGTACTTCGCGACGCGGCCGAGAGGTAGTCAGCTGGGCGCGTGGGCTTCCGAACAGAGCCGTGTGATCGCCGGACGGGGCGGACTGGATGCCCGATTCGAGGAGCTGGCGGCCAACTACAAGGATCGCCCCATTCCCCGGCCGCCGCACTGGGGTGGCTACCGGGTCATCCCCCTGCTGTTCGAGTTCTGGCAGGGACGAAGCGATCGCATGCACGACCGCTTCACCTACCGCCTTCGCAATGACGTGAAGGACTGGGTCGTCGAACGACTCTCGCCCTGATCGGCGTGTGGCCATGGATGCGGCGGCGGCGGTGGGAGTCCTCGCAGCGGCGCATGGCCAGGGCGTTCATCGACCGCTGCCCGGTGCACGATGATTCGCTCTGCTATCTTGATCGCCTCAGCATGGAGAGCGGTTCCTACTGATGAAAAAAGTGCAGCTCAATCTCGATGTGAACGGCGAGGCCGTGCAGCTCTCGTTCAACCCCTCCCGGAGTCTTCTGGAGGTCCTGCGCGAGGACCTCTCCCTCACCGGCACCAAACATGGTTGCGAGCTGGGGGAGTGCGGTGCCTGCGCGGTTCTGATGAACGGCCGTCCCGTGCTCTCCTGTCTCGTTCTGGCGCTGGAGTGCGAAGGAGCCTCCATCACCACGGTGGAGGGGCTGGCCACCTGCGCTCGTCTCCATCCGCTGCAGGAAGCGTTTGCGGACTGTGGTGCGGCGCAGTGCGGGTATTGCACGCCCGCGTTCCTGGTGACCGCCAAAGCGCTGCTGGAGGAAAAGCCGGCCGCTTCCCGTAGCGAGATCGTGGACGCCCTCTCCGGAATCCTCTGCCGTTGCACCGGCTACATCCAGATCTTCGAAGCGGTGGAGGAGGCGGCGCAGGCCATGTCTGCAACGGTCGCCGCCGAATCATCCGCAGCAGCAGCGACCTCTCCTTCCGTCGACGGGAAAGGCAGTCGATGAGCGAAAAGAAGCCGAGCTTCCGCATCATCGGGAAACCGCGCCGGCGCGTCGATGGCCGGGCCAAGGTCACCGGGCAGACGCAATTCGCCGACGACCTGACCTTCCCCAGGATGCTGCATTGCAAGCTCCTTCGCTCGCGCTATCCGCACGCCATTCTGCGAAGCGTCGATGTCCGCCGCGCGCTGGCTGCCTCGGGCGTTCACCTCGTCCTCACAGGAAAGGACTTCCCCATCTCGTACGGCATCCTCCCGGTCAGTCAGGACGAGGAGCCGCTCTGCCGCGAAAAGGTGCGCATGGTGGGAGATCCGATCGCAGCGGTGGTCGCCTCGACCGAAGAAGAGGCCCAGGCGGCGCTGGACCTGATCGATGTGCAGTATGAAATCCTCCAGACCATCTCCGATCCGCTGGAAGCCCTCGCCGTCGTGGAGCCGAGGATTCACGACTATGGAGATGAGGGAAACGTGCACAAGAAGGTGGCCCTGGAGTTCGGCGACGTCGACGCGGCCATGGCCGGCGCCGATCAGGTCTTCGAGGACACCTTTTTCTATGAGGGCAATACGCACCTTCCCATCGAGCAGCATGCCGCCGTGGCGTTACTCGATCCGGACGGAAAGCTCTGCCTTTACTCGTCCACGCAGACACCGCACTACGTGCATCGGGCGCTGGCGCGGTCGCTGGAAATGCTGCCGCATCGAATCCGGGTGGTGGCCACCCCCAACGGAGGAGGGTTCGGCGGCAAGAGCGACCCTTTCAACCACGAGATCGTGGTGGCCAAAGCGGCGCTGATCACCGGAAGACCGGTGAAGATCTGTCTCACCCGTGAGGAGGTCTTCTACTGCCACCGCGGACGCCATCCGGTCACCATGAGTCTGAAGACCGGCGTGAAGAACGACGGATCCATCGTGGCCATGGATCTGGAGACCCTGCTCGACGGCGGCGCGTACGGAAGCTACGGAGTGGCCTCCACGTTTTATACCGGCGCCCTGCAGACGGTGACCTATCACGTGCCGCGCTACCGATTCCGCGGCTGCCGCACATTCACCAACAAGCCTGCCTGCGGACCGAAGCGAGGTCACGGAACGCCGCAGCCCCGATTCGGGCAGGAAGTCCAGCTGGACAAGATCGCTGTGGCCTTGGGGAAGGATCCCGCCGAGCTCCGGCTGCAGCAGATCGTTCCGGCGCACTCCGTCACCGCGAACTGGATGCGCATCGAGACCATCGGTCTTCGTCAATGCATCGAGAAAGTGGTGGAGGGCTCGGGCTGGCGAGAGAAGTGGCAGAAGCTCCCGTACGGTCGGGGGATCGGTCTGGCCTGCTCCTCGTACCTCTGCGGCGCCGGCCTTCCCATCTACTGGAACGACCTCC
>JBDSGC010000045.1:0-5177 GCA_039919215.1 Thermoanaerobaculia bacterium
CCGGCTACGGTTACGCCGAGTGGCGTGGACTGTCGATGCATCGTTCCCAACGTACATTCATCCCGCACGGTCTGCGATCCGCCTCTCACGGCGGCTATCGTTCGTACTGGAACAGCGGATTTCACGGAGGAAAATGATGGACCTCACCCCAGCACTGCGAGTGTTCCTGTCCACCGCCGGCTATACGGTCTTCGGCCTGATCATCTTCGGTCTGGCCTTCTGGATCATGACCAAAGCGCTTCCCTTCTCGATCCGCAAGGAGATTGAAGAAGACCAGAACACCTCGCTGGCCATCCTCATGGGCTCCGTGATCCTGGGGTTGGCCATCATCATTGCCTCCACCATCCACGGCTGATGAAGCGGACCCCGATCCTCTTTCTCAACGTCCTGGTCATCGCGGCGTGCGGGCTGGCCTATGAGCTGCTGGCAGGCACGGTGGCCAGCTACGTCATCGGCGACTCGGTCACCCAGTTCTCCCTCATCATCGGCCTCTACCTGTCCGCGCTTGGCGTAGGTGCGTGGCTTTCGCGATTCCTGGACACCGAGCTGGCACGGCGGTTCGTGGAGGTGGAGCTGGGAGTGGCGCTCATCGGCGGACTGTCCGCTCCGCTGCTCTTCTTCGGCTTCGCCCGCCTGCAATGGTTCCAGCTGTTCCTGTTCCTGGTGGTGTTCGTGATTGGGACGCTGGTGGGACTGGAGCTGCCGATCCTGATGCGCATCCTGCAGCAGGAGCTGGAGTTCAAGGATCTCGTCTCCCGCGTTCTGAGCTTCGACTACCTCGGGTCGCTTTTCGCCGCGGTGCTCTTTCCGCTCTTTCTGGTTCCCCGCATCGGCATCGTGCGGACCTCGATCGCCTTTGGATTTCTCAACGCCTGCGTGGCGCTGTACGGGACGTGGTTGCTGGCACCGCTCATCCGCGGTCGGGTGAAAGGGTTGCGCATCCGCTCCGCACTGGTGATGGTGGTGCTGGGCATCGCGTTCCTCAATGCGAACCGTTTGACCTCGCTGGCAGAAGAGGAGTTGTTCGCGGACGAGATCGTGTACGCCACCAGCTCACCGTACCAGCGCATCGTGGTCACCCGCGGCAAGTCGGGATTCCATCTCTTTCTGAACGGAAACCTGCAGTTCAGCAGCGCCGACGAATACCGCTATCACGAGGCACTCGTTCATCCGGCGTTGTCGTCGGTGGACGCGCCGCATCGCGTGCTCATCCTCGGTGGCGGAGACGGACTGGCCTTGCGTGAGGTGTTGAAATACCCGACCGTGGAACAGGTCACCCTGGTCGACCTCGATCCGAAGATGACTGCGCTATCGCGCGCCTTTCCTCCGCTGGCTGAATTGAACCGGCGATCGTTCAGCGACCGCCGCGTCACCGTCGTCAACGAGGACGCCATGATCTGGCTGGGCACCAACCGGAAGCGCTTCGACGCCGCGATCATCGACTTTCCCGATCCCAACAATTTCGCGCTGGGAAAGCTCTACACCACGCGCTTCTACCGGCTGCTGCGCGCGAATCTGACCGCGGGCGCCTCGGTGGCCGTCCAATGCACCTCTCCACTGTTCGCCCGGCGGTCGTATTGGTGTGTGATCCGCACGATGGAGGCGGCAGGATTCTCCGTGCGGCCCTACCAGACCACGGTGCCGTCCTTCGGGGTGTGGGGGTTCGCCATGGCCCGACTCCATCCGTTCGAGGTGCCCAACCGTGTCCCGCGCGACCTTCGCTATCTCGATCCGCCCACCCTCGCTGCGATGTTTGTGTTCCCGCCCGACATGACCTCCGTGCCGGTGGAGATCAACCGCCTCGACAACCAGAGCCTTGTGCGTTACTACGAGGAAGAGTGGAAAAAGTGGTCCTAGATCGTTACGGGTCCGCTGCTTCTCGCGGAACTCGCACGGATTTCAGCCGGCGCAGCCGGCGAGAGACTGTAGCCCCCGGCTTCAGTCGGGGGAAACCGAGAACGCACATTCGGGAGCCCGCTTCAGCGGGCGACAGAAGAGCGAATGGACTCCTCGGTGGTTGGCCAGAGGACGCGGAATCCCTTCTGTCGCCCGCTGAAGCGGGCTGCGCTGCATCGGGTCGCCGCGTTCCCCCGGCTGAAGCCGGGGGCTACGTTCTTCTGCCGGCTTTGCCGGCTCCAGCCAGGCCCCTGGTGCACTCTGTATTGGAGAACGCGCGTCCCAATTTGGACAGGAGTGTCGCGGTGCCACGCCGGCTCGTGGTGGCCTCGATTGCGGATCATGCTGACCCGGCGTGATCTGCTCGCCGCGTTTCTCGGCGCACCCTTCGCCGCCATCGCCTGCCGGGAGAGAAGACAGACGCTGCCTCCCGGATCGCTCGCCGGCGCCTCCGATTCCGTCGGTCATCGATTGCGATCCGCCTCCCGCGAGCGACCTTCGGCAGACGCGTGGGAAGACCGTGCGATCGTCATCGTAGGCGGCGGTGTCGCCGGACTCTCCGCGGCCTGGCGCCTGGCCCACCAAGGTGCGAACGACTTTGTCCTGCTGGAGCTCGAGCCCTCGCTCGGCGGCACCTCACGTTCGGGGAGCTCGCCCGTCACCGCGTATCCGTGGGGAGCGCATTACGTTCCGGCGCCGATGAAGGAGAATCCCGCATTGGTGCGGCTGTTCCGGGAGATGAATCTTCTCGATGGCACGGATGAGGATGGCCAGCCCGTGGTCGCCGAGCAGTTCCTCTGTCGCGATCCGGAAGAGCGCCTGTTTTATCGCGGCCGGTGGTACGAAGGTCTCTATCTTCGAGCCGGGGCGACCGACGACGACCTCCAACAGCTCCACGCTTTCGAGACCGAGGTCGCTCGATGGGCAGGATGGCGGGACGGGCGGGGTCGTCGCGCCTTTACCATCCCTACCTCGGCCGGCTCCGATGACGCGGAAGTCATGGCCCTCGATCGGATCTCTGCCCGACAGTGGCTCGATCAGCACCGCTGGACGTCGCCGCGGCTTCGCTGGTACGTGGAGTACGCCTGCCGCGACGACTACGGCACTCTGCTCGATGACACCAGCGCCTGGGCGGTCGTTTTCTATTTCGCTTCGCGGGTCGCAAACGCCGGATCGGCAGCACGTCCGCTCATGACCTGGCCCGAGGGGAACGATCGGATGGCAAAGCATCTGGCGCGATCGTCAGTGGGGCGCGCGCGTCCCGGCTGGCTGGTCACCGACCTGCAGCCGGTCGATCGCGGGGTCGACGTCGTGGCCATGTCGGGTGACGGCCGCGAGCTGCGCGGGATCCACGCCCAGCGGGTGATCTTCGCGGCGCCGCAGTTCGTTGCCCGGCACGTGATCGCGCCGTATCGGGAGGCCCCGCCTCGACACATCGGCGCTTTCCAGTACGGTTCCTGGATGGTGGCAAATCTCACGGTGCGCGACCGCCCGCGCTCCGAAGGGTTTCCACTAGCCTGGGACAATGTTCTCTACGACAGTCCGGCCCTCGGATACGTCGTGGCCACGCACCAGAGCGATGCCGACTTCGGTCCGACCGTGCTGACCTACTACTACCCGCTCTGCGATCGAGATCCGCATGCCGGCCGTCAGCGGCTGCTGTCGGCTGGTCGTGATGAATGGGCGGAGGTGGCCCTGTCCGATCTGGCCCGCGCGCATCCGGACCTTCGAGCATTGACGGAACGGGTGGATGTGATGCGCTGGGGTCATGCCATGGTCAGGCCGCATGTCGGATTCCTCTCCAGCGAACCGCGGCTCACGGCCCGCCAACCGTTTCGGGGAATCCATTTCGCGCACTCCGACCTGAGCGGCGTGGCGCTGTTCGAGGAAGCCTTCGATCAAGGCCTTCGCGCAGCAGAGGAAGTGCTGGGGGTCACTCGTCCCGACCTGGTGAGCTTCCGGTCATGAGCGTGGCGATTCCATCGGCAGAGAACTCCCTGACAGGAGCGCAGCATCGCCCCTGGCTGTTTTCGCGGCCCCTCGACCTCGCGCTTTTCGGTGGCCCGGCTGCTCTCTCCATGCTGGCGCTCCTGGCCGGCTGGCGTCTCGGTGTTCTCGACGGCGATACGCCATCGTGGGTCTGGCTGGCCGCGGTGCTGCTCGTGGACGTGGCCCACGTTCACGCCACACTGTTCCGAACGTATCTCGATCGCCAGGAGCTGCAGCGACGGCCGCTGCTTTACACCTTCGCGCCACTGAGCGCCTTCGCCATCGGCATCGTCCTGTACGACCAGGGTGCATTGATTTTCTGGCGATGCGCGGCGTATCTGGCGATTTTTCACTTTGTGCGGCAGCAGTACGGATGGGTCGCGCTCTACCGGGCCAGGGGAGGGGAGCGCGATCGGACGGGCCGATGGATCGACACCGCCGCGATCTACGCCGCCACTCTTTATCCGCTCCTCTGGTGGCATGCCCATCTGCCGCGACGATTCTCCTGGTTCGTGGCGAACGATCTGGTGGGCCGGATTCCCGAGCCGATTGTTCAGGGAGCGGGCGTTCTCTACGTCGCCATCCTGGCCACCTACGCCGTTCGCTCGGCGATGGCCGGCTTTCCAAATCCGGGAAAGGATCTGGTGGTGGCCACGACCGCGCTCTGCTGGTACGTCGGCATCATCGCGTTGAACTCTGACTTCGCATTCACCATGACCAACGTGTTGATCCACGGCGTGCCGTATCTGGCGCTGGTCTACCTCTACGCGCGCCGCAACGCATCACCTGCTTCACTCTCCGCGCGCATGGTGCGTAGCGGCCCGGCCTTTCTCCTCGGTTTGGTCTGGGTGCTGGCCTTCGTGGAAGAAGCGGCGTGGGATCACAGCGCGTGGCACGAGCACGCGCAATATTTCGGGTCGGGTTGGGCGCTCGATCGCTTCGAGCTCTGGCTGGTCCCGCTCCTGGCGGTGCCGCAGCTCACTCACTACATTCTGGATGGCTTCATCTGGCGAAGGGGCGCAACGAAGCCGATGTTCGGGTGAGTGGTAAGCACGCCGGTATTGAAGAAGGATCTGCAGCGACGCAGCGGTCCCATGCGACGCCATCGTGACCGATCACCACCCACGCCGCGCTGCGAAACCGTGAGGAGAATAGCGGCTTCGGGCCCCCAACTCGAGTGTCCTTCTCCCCGCCGCACGGGGAGAAGGTCCGCGAAGCGGGGATGAGGGGTCCTGCTCTTCGTCGGAAGAGAGCCCCTCATCCGCCTTAGGCACCTTCTCCCCGTGCGCGGG
>JBDSGC010000046.1:0-8854 GCA_039919215.1 Thermoanaerobaculia bacterium
GCGCCGATCAGAGCCGCGACTGACGCCACAAGGATGGCCCGCGATCGGCGACGCCGCGTGATGATCGGTGCGGCCACTCCCGCCTGCGATCCGGCCTCGGCGATCCATTGCAACTCCGCGGCGACATCGTGCGCGCTCTGCCAGCGATCGTCGGGATCTTTGGCCAGAGATCTGGCGATGACATGCTCGAGAGCGGGAGGCGTGAGCGGCTGCAGCGCCGAGATCGGAGGCGGTTCGCGCTCCAGGATGGCGGCGATGAGGCTCGTCCGTGTTTTCCCTTCGAATGCGCGACGCCCTGTGGCCATCTCGTAAAGCAGAGCGCCGAAGGAGAAAATATCGCTCCGAGCGTCGGCTTCCTCACCCGCGAGTTGCTCTGGCGCCATGTACTGAAACGTGCCGAGAATCGTGCCTTCCTGCGTCAGTGGCTTGTGCTCGGTTGCCCCATCAACACTCACGAGGACAGGCGTTGCCGAAGACTTGGCCAGCCCGAAGTCGAGAAGTTTGGCGCCGGATTTTGTGATCACGACATTGCCCGGTTTGAGATCGCGGTGCGTGATCCCGGCACGATGGGCGCGGTCGAGCGCCGCGGCGATCTGCGCGCCGTACCGGATCACGTCGGCCAGCGGCAGCGGACCTCGCACCAGGCGATCGGCCAGCGACTCACCTTCGAGCAACTCCATCACCAGATAGCTCGTCCCGCTTTCGTGACCGATGTCGTAGAGCGTGCAGATGTTCGGGTGGTTGAGTTGCGAGATCGTTTTGGCTTCGCGCTCGAACCGGGCCCGGAACTGCTCGTTCCCGGCCAGGGAGGCCGGAAGAACCTTGATGGCCACGGGGCGGTCGAGGCGCGTGTCGCGTCCACGAAACACCTCTCCCATGCCGCCCGCGCCGATGCGCGAAACGATCTCGTAAGGGCCGAGCCGTGTGCCGCTGTCAATCGGGATCGTCAATGAGGAGGGGGATCAGGCGGGATTATATAGGCGAGGGCGTACTGACCCTTGGGTCAAACCGCCCCCGACCCATTCCCTCTCCCCGAGAAGATGTGGGCAAGAACCGCGCGCCAGTTTTGGGACAGGGGCAGAGGTGAGGGTCAACGTGTCCTGACCGACCTGTCATGGAGCGTGGAATTTGAACGACTGGCCCCAAGGGTGGCCGATGTTCTTGATGTTCTCAGGCTCCGCAGCACCGGCCACCTCTCCGGTCTGGTCCGCCGTGCCTGCGGCCAATCCAAAGTGTTCATGTTTTATGGCATTGTCGCAGAAGGCAGGGGAGCGGCCTTCTGCGGAACATACGGAAATTGACGCCGCCCCACACTCAACTCGAGCATGACGTCGTGCGCCGGCTGCCTATGTGCGTGTCCGGGCTCCTCTGAGCCGCCTCTATTTTCCGCGGAGCAGCTCGCGCCAGTTCAGCACGAGTGTCAGTGGGGCGCTGCCGGGATCGATTTCGCGCAGCGCGACGATGCGACCATTCTGTGCGACGGCGTAGTCAGCGATGTGATCGCCCAGCGCCTCCACGACGTGAGACGCGTCGGCGGAAAAGGACGGCCCGTCGTGAACCGCGGCCACCACGACGTGATCGTTCTCCTGGTAATAGAGCTGCTTGCCGTCGGCGCTCCAGAACGGTCGCTCCCCGCCATTGGTCGAGACCTGCCACTTCCCACTGGCCGACGGGTAGTTCGTCACGTAGACCTCAGCGCGGCCGGTCGCATTCGACATGTACGCCATCCACCGGCCGTCGGGAGAGAAACGTGCGCCCTGTTCATCGGCGTCGCTCTGCACGAGCGGTAATGGCTTGCGATCGCCGTCGAGATGAATGACCTCGATATCGTTACCGCTCTTATCCCGCTGCTCGGTGATCAGCAAGGTCCTGCCGTCGCGCGACCAGTCCTCGACCTGGATGTAAGACCCCGTTGTGAAGGAAAGGCTCTCGCGCGTTCCGCCGCCCGCCGGTTGGATGGAAAATGCCGAGCGTGACGTTGCGCCGGCATCGGCCACATACTCGAAAATCGCGACGCTTCGATTGTCGGGTGAGAAGATTGCCGAGCTTTCCATGTTCCCACCGCCGAAGGTCAGCCGCGTGTTGGAGGTTCCATCCAGATCGTAAAGCCAGAGATCGGAATTACGGTGGGCCGGATCAAAACGATTGACGATCAGGTGCCGGCCGTCGGGCGACACCGACGGGAAGGCCAGGTAGGCCGGATCGCCGGAAGTCGCCGCGCGCGGCGCGGCGCTGTCGAGGATCATGATTTTCCGCAGCGGTCTCGGTGCATGATGGTAAACGAGCGTATCGCCTTTGGCGGAGAAGACGCCCTTGAAGCGAGCGACATACCATTCGACATCCTGCGCGATCGCCGCCGGCCTCCCCTTTAAAACCAGAGCATCGGCATCGAAACGCTGCGCGACGAGATTCCGATCACGGGTCGTGAGCAACCAACCGTCGACGTATGCCGACGTCGACGCGTAGTCGAGCAGTTGCCTGTCGAGGTGGCCGTCGACCGACCCAACGCGCAACGTCCCCATAGTTGCGCCGCCGAGCGCCGAACAATAAAGAAAGTGTTTTCCGTCGGGCAGAAACAGCGGGTTCCGATGGGTCATGCGGCTATCCGTCAGCTTCGTCACAGCGACCGGAGTGCCCCCGTTTTCCCCCACCTTCATGAGCGGCTGAAAGATGTTCGGAGCGAAGACAATCTCACCCGACGAGCTCCAGGAGCCGCCGCGGCCGAAGGGAGCATCGCAGAGCGTCTGTGCGGCGCCGCTCTCCACATTGATCGTTTTCAACTTCGCGCCGGCGAAGAATCCGACCGTGCTGCCGTCCGGAGACCAGAAGGGAAGGGTTCCTCCCTCAGTCCCGGCCAGGAAACGGCTCTGTCCCGAATCGAGATCCCGCAACCACAGTCGCGTGTTGTTGTTGCCGCTGGCGGCGACTGCCAGGATCCGCCGCCCGTCAGGCGATACGCTCACCTGCGCGTCTTGCAGTGAGGCCAGCGTGACGGCGATCTCGCTCTGGGTCACCCGCCGCGCCTCGCGCAGACGCCGGTAGAAACTGGCGCATAGAACGGACGCGCCGATCGCCAGTAGCAAGCCGAGCACCGCCGCTGCTGCAGCCCAATTGCGCCGCGAATGCCGCGTCCGCGTAACGATCGCAGGCACTCCCGCCTGCGACCCCACCTCGGAGATCCACCGCAACTCCTCGGCGATGTCGCGCGCGCTCTGCCACCGATCTTCCGGATCTTTCGCCAGACATTTCGTCACCACATGCTCGAGCGCAGGGGGAGTGATCGGCTGAGACTCCGTGATTCGAGGCGGCTCTCCAGAGAGAATCGCGGCGATGAGGCTCGTCCTGGTTTTTCCTTCGAAAGCCCGACGGCCGGTGATCATCTCGTAGAGCACGGCACCGAGGGCAAAGATGTCGGAGCGGGCGTCGGCTTCCTCACCGGCCAGTTGCTCGGGCGCCATGTACTGGAAGGTCCCGAGAATCGTTCCCTCCTGCGTCAGCGGTCGGTGCTCGGTCGCTCCTTCGTTACTGACGGCGACCACCGGCGAAGACGACGACTTGGCGAGGCCGAAGTCGAGAAGCTTCGCTCCGGACTTCGTGATCACGACATTGCCGGGCTTGAAATCGCGGTGCACGATGCTGGCTCGATGCGCGCGGTCGAGCGCTGCGGCCATCTGCATTCCATACTTCAGGACCTCGGGCAGAGGCAGTGGACCGCGCGCGAGACGTTCGGCGAGCGACTCGCCTTCGAGCAACTCCATCACCAGATAGCTCGTCCCGTCCTCGTGACCGATGTCGAAAAGCGTGCAGACGTGCGGATGATTGAGTTGTGAGATCGACTTCGCTTCCCGCTCGAACCGCGCGCGGAATTGCTCGTTAGCGGCGAGGGCGGCTGGCAGGACCTTGATCGCCACCTGGCGGTCGAGTCGCGTGTCGCGAGCGCGCCAGACCTCTCCCATGCCGCCCGCGCCGATACGAGAGACGATCTCGTAGGGGCCGAGGCGCGAGCCGGGTTCGATCGACATCAGCGCAGTCCCTCCACGATGAAGAGGTCGGTACTCATCTTCGTCACCGCATAGGTATATGCGTCACCGTCTGAATTGATGGTCACCACCGCCGGCCCAGCCATCCCGGAGGTGTCCACCGACACGATTTCCTTCCAGGGAGTCACGATGCCGGTGGCGACTTCGAGTCGTCGGATTCTGACTGGCATTTCACCGGGTGAATGAACGAAGAGGAACCGCGAATCGGAGCTCCAGGCAATGGGACGAACTGAAGCCGGAACCTCGCGCAGAAACTGGCCGCGGAGCGAATAGACCCTGCTCACAGTGTGAGGGTCGACAATGACCACATTGAGTCCGTCCGGGGATACGATCGGCAGGCCAGCACGTGCGTTTTCAATCGGCAGTCGGGAGCGTTTGCCCGAGTCAATCTCCTGAATGTACAAGTCGATCGACCCCGGCTTCGCCGACTCGAGCAGCAGCAGCCGGCGACCGTCCGGGAACCAGGCCGCGGTCCCTTCTGCAGACGAGAGATTCCCGATGGCCCGGCTCGACTCCGACTCGGTTCCATAGAGAAACAGTTTCTGCTCCGCGCTGAGGATGGAAGCCAGAACCCACTTCCCGTCGCGCGAGAACCCGAGCGGTTCCCCTTCCCCGAGGCGGGTCGGGGGTGCGCCGTTCAAGGGGCGCAGGTAGGTGTCGTAGTAGCGGCCGGCGTCTCCACCGTAATTGACGAGAAGTGCATTCTTTCCGTCCGTCGATATATCGCGCACGACCGACCATCCTCCAAACGACAGGTCCCGTTCCTGCTGCTCGCCCCTTCCGAGGCCTCGAATGGTGCTGACAATGGCGGCGTTGGCTACGAGCACTCTTCCCAGACGATCTACATCGTGCAGGATCAGGTTGGATGGAGTGCGCCAGATGGTGCGGGGCTCGGCCCCTTTCATGAACCGCGTAAATTGACCAGCCTCCGTTCACAGGGGACCCGGTGAACCAGACCTCGTCACCGCTGGGCGCCCAGGCCAGCCCTTCCAGACCCGACCAGTCCAGAAGCAGGTCGGTCTTTTTCCCGCCGATCGTCAGGACGGAGACATTTCCGCGATTGTCGCCGTAGATCGGGTGATCGAGGAAAGCCACGCGGTCGCCCTTCGGCGAGAAGCGGGGATAGGTAATGAATCCAGCGGTGCGATACAGCACCTTGCCGATTGGATACTCGAGCCGGTCTTCGTTCCCGACGCGCCTGACCACGAGCAGGCCATCTCCGCCCGGGTTCCAGTCGGCCCAGCTGACGCCGTCGAGCACTTTGCGGTAAGAACTGCCGAGCAGCGGCGCCTTGGCGAGATTGCCGGTGGTGATCCAGTTTCGAAATGTCCTGCCGAGCGATATGGCCAGCTCACCCTTCGAGGAGATGCCGAGAAGATCGGCGTCGGGGAACTCGAGCGGAACCGACTCCGACCCCTCGAGGCGTCGCTGAAACATCTTGAGTGGCGCGCCATCCCAGGCCGCGCCATAGACGATGGTCTGTCCATCGGGTGCAAAACGCGCCGACCGGACGGTTCCGTTACGGAACGTCAGCTGACGCACAGTCGGCTGCCCGGACTGCGGTCTCGACGACCTGCCCACAAAAAAGAACAGAGCCATCAAGGCTGCAGCGGCAATCGCGCCGAGGGCCATGAAGCGTTTCCGGTTTGAGGGAGCCGGCGCTGCGAGAATCGCACTCTCATGCCCCGAGGAGCTACTCGACAGGGACTCCAGGGCAAACGAGAGGTCACGGGCCGATTGAAATCTCTCGGCGGCGTTTTTTTCGAGACAACGATGGATGATCCGCTCGGTGGCCGGCGAGCCGTGATGGCCTGAGACGCTCATCTCCGGCGGATCCTCCTTGAGAATGGCGTTCATCGTCTCCACCGACGAATCGCGTTTGAAGGCCTGCCGGCCGGAGACCATCTCGTAAAGAATCGCACCGAAGGAGAAGATGTCGGTGCGATGGTCAATCTGCAGACCTCGCACCTGCTCGGGCGACATGTAACCGGCCGTCCCCATGACCGTGCCCGGCGCCGTATCTCTGCGTGCGGTCTTGTCGTCAGCCGTTTGTTCCGGCGTAGTCAGCTTGGCCAGACCAAAGTCGAGGATCTTGAGGCGACCATCGGCGGTCACGATCACGTTCTCCGGCTTCAGGTCGCGATGAACGATCCCCTTCTCATGCGCCGCGGCCAGGCCGTTGGCCATCTGCACGGAATACTCGACCGCTTTGCGCGGAGGGATCGTCCCCTGGTCGATTTTCTCGCGGAGGGTCTCGCCCTCGAGCAGTTCCATGACGATGAACGGCGCACCGTCGTGTTTACCGAGCTCGAAGATGGTTACGAGGTTGGGATGGTTCAGCGTTCCAGCGGCGCGCGCCTCCAGCTCGAAGCGATGGAGGCGATCGGCATTCTCAGCAACGGAGACAGGCAGGACCTTGATGGCCACGTCGCGCCCGATCTGGCTGTCGCGCGCGCGCCAGACCTCGCCCATGCCGCCCGCACCGATACGGGAGACGATCTCGTAAGACCCGAGCCGTGTGCCACTGTCAATCTGGATCGTCAATGAGGGAGGGGATCAGGCGGGATTATATAGGAGAGGGCGTACCGACCCAGGGTCCCGACAGGCGAAGCTCTGATCCCTAACTCTGGTTGCGGCACTGCAGGATGTCGCGGTCTCGTCGATTGCGTACGAGCGTGCTGCGCACGGGGCGTCGGGCGTTGAAGTCGCGTTCAACTGAGGCGCGATCACCCTCGACGCACAAAGATCAGTATGGCTGGAGACCTCTTGGCCTCAAGTGCACTTCAAGTCCTCTGTTGTTAGCCGGAGGAACCACACTCGTGTTCAGAGCCATCGTGCGTCTAAGAAAGACGTTCTAACCGGATTGCCACGAGAAGTTACTGCGAACTGTAGATGTGACCCTGTCTCCTCTTGCAGTTTGCAGTAATCTCTTCATCTCTGTCGTTCCTGATGCGGCGGAGCGGGTGTCCCAGCCTCCTCCGACCGGGTGGACGCTTAGTCCGATAAGGTACGTAAAACTGCAGGTGAGCCTCATTGCTGTGGGAGGATGAGACTCGGAACGTTCAGGATCTCGGGGGCACGTGCAGGTTCAACTTCTCAGAGGAGTCGGCGCTTGAAGCGCAAGTCGGGGCCTGAGGATCAGTACGGCCGCCCCGGCGCGGCCTGCCGGCGAAAGTTAGGGGCTTTGTCCCGGCTCGGTGGCGCGTTCCTGATGGCCCTGACGCTCGCCACTGGACCCGGACACGCTCAGGCGCTGGCTCCTGCCAGTCCGGTTCAGGCGCTCACCCAGTACAAGATCGATGGATGGCAGACCGAGCAGGGTCTGCCGCTCAATACAGTTCAGGCTCTCATGCGCACCCGGGACGGTTATCTCTGGGTAGGAACCGGTGGGGGGCTGGCCCGTTTCGACGGTGTTCGATTCGCGACCTTTGAATCTTCGCAGCTTCCTGAAATCGCCTCCCAGCCCATCTTTGGCCTCATGGAGGATCCCGCGGGCACCGTCTGGATCGGCCACTCCTCGGGAGCCTCTTTGTATCGGAATGGCCGTTTTGAGAGGGCCTTCGACAAGGAGGTGACCAACGGTCGGCGCGTCTGGAGCTTCGCTGCAGGACGGGATGGCGTACTCTGGGCAGCGACCGAGAATGGTCTGGTCGAGTGGAAAGGAAGGGTCAGGAAGGTCTATCAGCAGGCCGATGGACTGCCGACCAACCGGCTGCGCTCCCTGGCCTTCGACCGCGACGGAACCCTCTGGATAGCCACGACGGGTGGAGGGCTGGTCTCGTTCGCTGGTGGCCATTTCGAAGCCTTCACACCGGCCAACGGCTTTCCCCACCTGGAGGTCCGCTCGGTCCTGGCCGATCCAGCCGGCGGGGTCTGGGCGGCCACGGCGGGCGGCGGACTTGTCCATGTGGACCATGGACGAATCAGGATCTACGGCACCAGAGATGGTCTTCCCACCGACCAGCTCACGGCGCTGGCGCTGGACGACAAAGGCTCGCTCTGGATCGGGACCTGGGGGGCTGGTCTCTGCCGGATGAGGCAGGAACGGTTCAGCTCCATCTCGACCGCCTCCGGACTCACCGGTGGTCAGATCTGGTCGGTCCTCGCAGATCGGGAAGGAAGCGTCTGGGTCGGGACCTGGACGGGTGGTCTGGACCGCCTCAGAAATCGGGACTTCGTTGTGCTTGGAGCTCCCGAGGGACTCTCCAACGACAACGTGCGGTCGGTGCTGCATGCGAGAAGCGGTGTGACCTGGGTGACGACGGCCGGCGGCGGGGTGAACCGAATCGAAGGTTCCAGGATTACGACAATCGGCAGAAAAGACGGTCTGCCCAGCGACGAGACTTCATGCCTGCACGAGGATCGCGATGGATCGATCTGGGTCGGCACCTACACCGGAGGAGTGGCGCGGATCAGACAAGGGCGTGTCGAGACGTTCGGCACCTCGAGCGGCCTGCCGAACGTTGATGTTCGCGTGCTTCTGCAGGATCGAAGCGGAACGCTCTGGGCTGGCACGATGTCCGGTCTGGCGCGATTCAACGGGCAAAGCTTCACACCGGTTCGGGCTGCGGGAACGCCCACGGAAGGGGTCACCTCCATTCTCGAAGACCGGGACGGGACACTCTGGTTCGGCACGACGGGCCAGGGGCTGCTTCGATACCGCAGCGGTGTCTTCGACACGTTGACAAGGAAGGAGGGGCTCGTCTCGAACTGGATCATGTCTCTGCACGAAGACGAGGCCGGGAGTTTGTGGATCGGCACGAACGGAGAAGGCATGAATCGCCTCCGGAACGGCCGGGTCAGCTCCATTCGAC
>JBDSGC010000047.1:0-7142 GCA_039919215.1 Thermoanaerobaculia bacterium
CCGACGTTCCAGGTGCGCCCGCTCCATCGGCCCAAGGTTCTGGTCGATCTTCTGGAGGGTCTGGTCGTCGATGTCGTCACTCAGGCTGAGCTCGGAGAGGAGGGTCAATTCGGCTTCGCCCTTAACATGGGTCGCGATCTGCTGGAAATCAATGGGGTTGCCGGCACTGAGGTCCGTTTTTGCGATCGAGAAGATGGACCGGCAGGCGGCGTCCTCGAAGTACTCCTCCCGCAACCTGGACGTCTGGCTGGCGGTCAGTTTTCCCTGCAGCGCCGCGGTCAGGATCATCTTTTCCGCTGAGGACGAACGTCCCATCGGCGCCCGTTCCCTCGGAGCGGCGCCCGCCTTGCCACGCACGCGCGACCAGACCGTCCCGAATTCAAGACGGAAAGCGTCGGCGATCCGTTGCGCCGCGTCGTTCCGCACGACCGGATCGGAGACAGCGCTCAACAGCTCCATGAACTTCTCCACGTGGTCCGATTTCTCCCGTCCGCTCATGCTGGCGACGTCGATGGCCCATTCCCGCAGCGCGAACTCGAAGATGTCATTGGCCTGGCCCAGCACCTCCAGAAAACGGTCCACTCCATGCTTCTGGATGAGCGTATCGGGATCCTTCTCTCCCTGCAGGTCGAGTGCGGACACGCTGAGGCCGGCGGATAGCAGCACGGGGGCCGCGCGCAGCGTGGCGGTGCGACCGGCGCTGTCTCCGTCGTAAGCGATGACCACCCGAGTGGTGAACCGGCGTAACAGCGACGCCTGGCCGGCGGTCAGTGACGTTCCCATGGAGGCGATCACCCCCGGTACACCGGCGAAGTCGATGGCGATGGCGTCGAAGTAGCCCTCCACCAGGATGGCTCGATCGATCCGACGCATCGCATCCTTCGATCGATGCAGGTTGTAGAGCAGCCTCGACTTGTTGAAGATCTCCGACTCGGGCGAGTTGAGGTACTTGGGATCGGTCCCATCGAGTGTCCTCCCTCCGAAACCAACCAGTGCCCCTGTCTCGCTGTGGATGGGAATCATCAGTCGATTGCGGAAACGGTCGTAGTAGCCGCTTTTCTCCTTCCGTGGCATCAGCAGCCCTGCGGATTCGAGCTTTTTCTCTCCGTGCTTGCGGGCCAGCCGGCGGAGGATGTAGTCCCAGGAGTCGGGCGCGTAGCCGAAGCCGTACTTGTCGACGATCTCAGGCGCCACGCCGCGCTCCCCGAGGTATTGCTTCGCCGCGTTGTCGCCCCAGCCCAGCGCTTGATGGAAGGCTTCGGAAGCGTCGTCGACCACTTCGAACAGATCGTCCTTGTCGCTGTCTCGTGCTGTTTTCTTGCGGCGGGGCAGGTCGATCCCGACCCTTGAGGCTACATGTTCCACGGCCTCCGGGAAGGTGAAGCGCTCGGTCAGGGCCAGGAACTTGAAGACATCGCCGCCGGTCCCGCATCCGAAGCAGTAGAAGAGCCCCTTGTCGCGATCGACGGTAAAGGACGGCGTCTTCTCGCGATGGAACGGGCAAAGTCCCTTAAAGCTCTTGCCGGCCTGCTTGAGCGGCGTGACCTGGCCGATGAATTCGACGATGTCGGCAGCGGAACGGACCTGCGCGATGATCGAATCGTTGAGATCGACGAGTGCCATGCGCTAGTAGATCCTCTCTGTTTCGGAGCGTCGGCATCCTGCCGGCCGGTCCGCCGGCATCCTGCCGGCGACGGTTGACTGTGCCACATCGGTCGCGCGGGAGGGGGCCTCAGCCCAGCACTGCGATGGTCGCACCGTCGCCTCCTTCGTTCTCTTCACCCGGTCTCCAGGACTCCACCGCCGGATGTTTCCGCAGGTACTCCCGGACTGCCGCCCGGAGTTTGCCGGTACCGAACCCGTGGATGATCCGGACGGCCTGCTTTCCCTCCAGCAACGCACGGTCGAGAAATCGATCGGAGGCTTCGAGCGCTTCCTCGATGTGCGAACCGACCAGATTGAGTTCCGCGGACACGGGAGCGACCTCGCTGTCATCGGACCGAGTGACCATGCGCCCCGATCCGGACTTCGCCTTCGCTTTCGGCTTGGGAGGAGTCAGCGCCGGACCGGTAACCGGGACGAGATCGCGCGTGTCGACCTTCATGGAGCGTCCGTTAACGTTAATCAACGCTTTGATGCCGTCAACGGACATGACCTGGCCGATGATTTTGAACTTCCGGTGCTCGGCCCGCTCTCCCACCCGGACCTCCCGCTGCTCCGCGGGAAGGAACTGCATGGCCTGATCGACGGAGCGGGTGACCGCCCTGACGACCTCCGCCGCATTGGTGGTCGCCCGAGTCCCCCTGTCGGCCTCCCGAAGGTTCCGGATCTCGGCGGTGAGCTGGCGGGTCACGTCATCCCTGAGCCGGTCGAGCTCGTCGCGAAACGAAGCTCCCACCTGCCCGCGTTCCTTCTCCAGTCTGACCCGCTCCGAGGAGAGCAACTCGCGCTCGTCTGCCACCTCGGACTGGATTCGGAAGGTCTCGTCGCGGGCGGCGAGAACCTCCGACATTTTCTTCTGCAGTTCGCTCAGAAGCTGGTCGGTCTCCCCGTAGCGATCGCCCAGACGCTCACGGGCGCGCTCGATCACCCGGGCAGGCAGCCCGATCGACTGGGCGACGTCGATGGCGCGGCTGCGACCGGGAATCCCGGCGATCATCCGGTAGGTCGGCTGGCCGGTAGAGGAGTCGAACTCCATCGATGCGTTGATGATTCGACCGTCATTGACCGCGAAGCTCTTCAGCGCCGAGAGGTGCGTCGTCACGATCATGAGGGCGCCGAGATCGAGGAGGGTCTCCATCACCGCGGAGGCCAGGGCGGAGCCCTCTTCCGGATCGGTGCCCGAGCCGAGCTCGTCGAGGAGGATGAGCGAGCGGGGGGTGGCGCGCTCCAGGACCCGCTTCAGCCTCGTGAGGTACGCCGAGAAGGTCGAGAGGTGTTCGAGCAGACTCTGGTCGTCGCCGATGAGCACGTGAAGCGCATCGACCACCGGGATCAGTGTTCCATCGGCGGCGGGGACGGGGAGACCGCTCATGGCCATGGCCACCAGCAGCCCGGTGGTTTTCAGCCCGACCGTTTTGCCGCCCGCATTCGGCCCGCTGATGACCAGCGCGGTGCTTTGGCGATCGAGCCGCACGGTCACCGGTATCACAGTGCGGCCCTCCGGCTCCTCGCCGAAAGCCTCGGCGCGCGCATCGCCCAGGCGCTCGTCGAGGAGCGGATGCCGGGCGTCGATCAACTCCAGCCGATGCTCATCATTGAAGAGCGGGCGCGAGGCGCCCACGGTCTGGTGGAACATCGCGCACGCCTGCAGCGCATCGAATTCGCCGGCCACTCGGGCGGCCGCAGCGATTCCGGGGGCCTGGTCGATGACCAGCTGCGACACATACCTCGTGATGCGAACGATTTCCTCGCGCTCCTGCAGCAGCAGATCGGCCAGATCGTTGTTCAACTCGATGGCAGCCATCGGTTCGATGAAGAACGACGCTCCCGATCCGGATCGCTCGTGCAGGATCCCAGGGACCGAGCCGCGATGATCGCTGCGGACCGGGACGCAGTAACGGTCGCCGCGCATCACGATGAGCGGTTCCTGGATGGCGTCAGCGTTGCGGTTCATGACGTCGTTGAGGACGCGCTGCACGGCATTGCGTTTGGTCTGCACGCGCTGTCGGATCGATCGCAACTCCGGGGAGGCGTCCTCTCGCAGCTTGCCCTCGCGGGTGAAGTACTTGTTGAGTTTTGTGGTGAGCTCGCTGAGGTCTTCGATGCCGTGGGCGAACGCGGTCAGGCGGGGATAGAGATCGCTTCGCAGGAACGTTTCGCGAATGGCCTGGGTGGCCCGGACGGCCCGGACGATGAGCCACGACTCGTCGAGGTCGAGCACCGTCTCCCGATCGAAGAGTGCCGAGACGTCGATCAGTCCGGCCAGAGGGAGCAATCCGTCGCGGAGATAGAAGCGGACCATCTCTGCCAGATCCGCCTGCGCGTTTTCACACTGGGACAGGGTGGTCAGCGGCTTTCGGCCGGCCACGGCCTCTTTTCCCAGAGCGCTCTTCGCCTCCATGGCGATCAGCGTCAGGACGCGATCGAACTCCAGTGCCTGGAGCGGTGAGCTCACTCGGAAGGCCTAGACGTGGGAGGCATGCGAGCTATTCCTTAGCAAAAACAAAGGGGACCCACGCGGTGTGGGTCCCCTTTGAGAAAAACGTTCGAGGTCGGATGCTAGTAGCCGGTGCGGCGGTCTTCCGCCAGCTTGCGAAGCACTTTCTTCCTTGCGGCAATCGCTTTTCGCTTCCGCTTGGTGCTGGGCTTTTCGTAGTGCTGGCGTTTTTTCAATTCCGAGAGGATGCCGGACTTCTCACACTTGCGTTTGAAACGCCGCAGCGCGTTTTCGAAGCTCTCGTCCTCTTTTACGTGTACCAGAGGCAATCTAATCCCCCCCTTCTCTTTCTTCGGTCCCCCATGGGGCGGCCATGATTGTAGGGATGGTGGTGACGGGGGTCAACGAGCCATCCGCGACGCCCTTGCAACGAAGCGCCACCGCCATTGCATTCCTTGCGATGAAGACTTGTGTAAGTAACTGGAGAAGTGAAGCTTCCGGCCGTTGGAGGCGCAAATAACTGTTTGGCCGGCACTCGGAGCCATCCGAACGCCGCTGCGTTTTCCTACCCGCTGTGGAAGTCCGGCCCTGCTTCACTGGCCAGGTTTTCAGAGCATCAAGTGCTCGACCCTGGAGATGATCGCGTCGAGCGCGACCTGGTTTTCCCCACCCTCTGGGATGATCAGGTCGGCGTACCTCTTCGACGGCTCGACGAACTCCTCATGCATCGGCCGGACGGACGTCATGTATTGCTCCACCACCGATTGCAGCGTCCTTCCGCGCGTTTCGATATCGCGCACCAGACGCCGCATGAAGCGGATGTCGGCCGGCGTATCGACGAAGAGCTTGATGTCGATGCGTTTGCGCAGATCGGGCTCCGCGAGGACCAGGATGCCTTCGACGATGATGACCTTGCGAGGCTCCACGCGATGCGTCTCGGCCTTGCGGGAGTCGGTGGCGAAGTCGTACATCGGCACGTCCACCGACGCGCCTTTGCGCAGCACGTCGAGCTGGCGAATGAGCAGCTCGGTCTCCAGCGAATCGGGATGATCGAAATTGATGCGATGTCGCTCTTCGGGGCTCAGCGCATCGAAGTTGCGGTAGTACGAGTCGTGGGAGATCCACTCGATGCGGTCTTTGCCGACGCGATCGTGGATCGCCCGCGCCACCGTGGTTTTTCCCGACCCTGTCCCACCTGCAATCCCGATGATGACCGGCGTCTTCACGCGCCGCTGCTCTCTTCGAGCTCGGCCTCGGTCATGAAGTCGCTTGAGTCATCGTTCCCGCAGACGGTGCAGACGATCGCGCCCAGTTTTCCGTTGGTGAATTCAAACTGGTAGGTCGGGGTCTCGCACTGGAGACAGATCAGATACTCCGGCTCATCACCCATGGGGAGAGCATAGCAGCCAGCCCTTAGAACCGGCTACTGGCGAGCACCGGCTGGTCCTGCTGCGTGACGGCCACTGCAGGTTGAATGAAATGCGCTTCGTTGGTCTGGTTCTCGATCACCGACGCATAGGCGTACGTATCCCGCGAACCGCTCTCCACCAGCACCGTGAAATCGTCGCCCTTGGTGATCAGAGGAAAAAGGCTCTGGATGGCCATGTGGGAAATGGTGTTGGGCTGGAGCGTGATCCGCTGGACCGCAACGTTTCGCCCTTCCAGGCGCTGCAGAGCGAGCGTGATGGTGGCTGGCCGCTCACCGAGATTGACGATCCCGATGTTGGTTCGGAAGGTATCGGTGAACGAGAGTCCGTGGAGCGCGCGCAGCGGCATGTAGCTGTTGCCGTAGTCGATGGCGATCGGCTCGGGGCGGAACACCTCGCTGCCCCGCACTCCGTACACCGAGGCGGCGATGCGGACGGAGCGCTTCCCGAGCGTCTGCACCTGCATCGGCGACAGAGCGGTCTCCAGCCCGAAGGCTTCGGCAGCCACGTCGGTGAACCGCTGGGTACTCTTGGGAGGCAGAGTCAAAAGGATGACCGGCGCCGCCATGGCAGGGAGGGAGAGGGCGACGGTGATCTCGTGATTCATGTCATTCACGAGATCGACGTCAGTTTTCCAGCGGACCCCGTTCGCGCCGCTGACGCTTCCGACCACGGGCACCAGCACGCTGACGCTGTCCGAAGGGTCCTCCGCTCCAGCCGCGGTCATCGCGGACAGAATGAGAGGCAGAGCAATCAGGGTTCGCCACATCTAACTGTTGGGACGGATGTTACGCCTGACTCGTTTCAAAGGAAGTGCGGACGGAGGAGCCGCCGGGCCACCACCATGAGTTTCTGGAGGGTGGACAGCCGGAATCTGCGGTGGAGCACGGTGAGCGGGTCGCGCTCGATGTGAGAGAGCACTGTGGCGTAGATGCCGCCCATCAGTACGGTCGGAAAGCGAGCGTCCCCGGCCAGCTCATGCAGCAGAGGCTCGGCGGCACGGAAGTAGGACTTTGCCCGCTCGATCTGGAACTCGATCAGCGTGCGCATCGATTCGGATTCGGACCTGGCGATGAGATCGGCCTCGGTGACCCCGAAGCGCCGCAGTTCTTCACGAGGAAGGTAAATGCGATCGCGCCCCAGATCGTCGCCGATGTCGCGCGTCACGTTGGTCAGCTGCAATGCCGTGGCGAGGCTGCGCCCATGCTCCAGTGCAGCCTCGGTGCGATAGCCGAAGATGGGCAGTGAGAGATCAGAAATCGATGAGGCCACCAGAGTGCAGTAGTGCAGGAGCTCCTCGAAGGTCTCGTAGCGGGTCTTGACCATGTCCTGCCTGCAGCCGTCGATCAATGCCACAAAGGCGCTACGTGGGATGCGGAAATGCCGGAGGGCGTCCGCCAGCGCGATGGTGATGAGGTGGGAAGGGGAGCCTGCGTAACAGGCGTCCAGCTCACTCTGCCAGTCTTCGAGACGGGTCATGCGGAGACGGATCGTGGACTCGGCGTCGGCGGGCGCGTTTTCAATCTCCTCGTCCGCAATGTCATCGGCCCAGCGGCAGAACGCGTAGACGGCATAGACCGCTCGGCGCTTTTGCGCTGGCAGAAAGCGGAAGCCCA